>JAWOFG010000028.1:0-14211 GCA_046482365.1 Pelovirga sp.
CCTTGACCGAGGACACCTGGCAGGTCAATCCGGACAGCGCGGGCAATTATGCCGGAGAAGAAGTGACCCGCTGGGCGTATCTGGCCAAGGGTGACCCGGAGCAGGGCGAGGTACAACTGCGCATGACCCCTGACGGTTCACGCTTCTATAGTTGCTGGCTGCAGGAGATCCCACCGGTTGATCCTGAGAACCCGGGCCACTTCGAGGGCAGCGACATCTGGTTCCGGCGCATTATGCCTATTGAGTTTGAGAACAACGTTGGTAGTGGGACGGTAACCACAGAATAAACCACGGACTAAAACACGGACATTCAGGGGCGCCCACGGGCGCCCCTGAATACCTTTAGGAAAAAGGAGTACAAGCCATGCGATACCTGATCCTGCTCTTGTCACTGCTCCTCGCCGTGCCGGCGCTCGCCGACGATGGCGCCATGTTCCGCAAGAATGTCTCAGCCACGCCGGATCTGGAAACGGAATTTGCAGCGATCCGCATGCTGCCGCTCTATGTACCGGCCCAGAACACCTCCGGCGAACTGGTGACCATCAGCTACCCACTCGCCGACGGTACTGACAACACCGAAGCTGACCGCACCTTTGCCCGCCCGTTGATCGGGCACTACACCGACGGCCATGTCGAAGGGATCGACGAAGAAGGTTACGGTGGCTTTCCCGGGCATGGCGAGCGTGATGCCTATGGCGCAGTCAGCCTGGATGACGGCAACACCTGGAAACGCTCCAATCTTTCCAAGTCAGCTGATCTGTCGTCTTTCAAGATCAAAAACGGCCGGAAGAAGGTCGCCTACCCGGGCGACGTCGGCCGGACCTTCGCCGCCTCGGACGGCAACAAGGTGCTGATCGCCTGGGTCAGCCGCTATTGTGGTGGCGGCAATCCAACCTATGCCATCACCGATACGGAACTGTCGGCACTTGAAGCACATTTCACGGCTGACGAACGCATCGACCCTGTCCTTTACCTTGATCGCGACCTGTTCGGCGTGCCCGGCTCGCAGCGGTCTTCCGACCTCGCTGACGAAGGCTACCCGCTGATCGGTGAACTCCCCTTTGCCTGTGTCTGGACGGCACGGGGCGTCATCCACCCGCCGGTCGAAGAGAACGGCACCAGCAACTTTACCTGGTTCAAGGCCGAGCGGCTGACCTCCGGGGTGCGCGACGCCAACCGGCCCGAAGCGGTCTGCGTCAAGGGTGCCGGGTGTGCGGTCACCTGGCAGGAAGACCCGGATGGTATCCGCCCCGGCGAGGGCGAAGGACCCGGTGAAGGCTGGAGTGGCGCCATCGCTCACCACCAGACCGACACCTGGTATGCCTATATTTCCTGGGATGACTTCGACCTGGTCGCTGACGGGTCTTACGGGACGGTCGACGCGGACTTCGATTGGACTTCAGAGGGCACACCGATGGCTGCTATCCCCTTTGCCATGCCGGTGCGGCTGAGTGACAACGCCATGTGCGTGATGGCGGATGCGGACGGTAATGCTGATGACGCCTACTGCTACCACGACTTTGACGCAAGCGGCGTAGCTGACTTCTGTGCTTCCTCGATCCAGGTCACCATCGATACTCCTGAAGGCCCGACCCAGGATGTCAATATGTGCATCACCGAGGACGGCCGCCTGCTGCGCGGCAACACCGCCGCGACGCGAGCCAGGATCAGCCTCCACGGCTACTCAGCAGAGTGCGCTTTCGACAAACTCAATCCGGACAGCTGCCCGATTACCAGTGCCTGGTTTTCCATGGCCTACGAAGAAAACAAGGGCCTGGGTGAGGACGGCGAGGAAGAAGTGGTCTCCGAAGACCTGATTGAAAAGGTCGACATGGGTAAGAACGTCTGGTACCACACCTTCGACATGTTCAACCCCGAAGTGGTTTCACAGGGGCTGATGCTTAACCAGCCGGCGATCTACCCGGACGATTTCACTAACCCTGAAGGCTTTCTGACACAATATACAGAACTCGGGTACAACTTCTACCAGATCGACCCCGATCCAGTCTATGAAACCCAGGCCGGGATTAACACGACATTGCTCCAGTCCGAGATCGCCCGGCGTCCCAGCCCGATCAGCCAGGACTGGTACGACGCCGGCACCAGTGGCACGGTGGCCTTCCAGCTCTGGAAACAGGGGATCATCCGCCGTGGTGGCCCGGCCGACATCATGGGACGGCGTTTCGTCATGCCGTTGCTCGACGAAACCTGCACGACCGAAACGGTCTGCGACGAAATCTGCACGATTGAACATATCTGCACGACCGAAAAAGTTTGCACCATCGAGTCAGTGTGCAGCGACAATCTCCCCAATCCGGACTACAATTACCACCCCGGGCAATGTCGCAGGGATCCCACCCAGCTGCGATGCTACCCTTACCTGGATACTGACGGCAATCCGACCCTCGCGGCGCAAACCTGTGTGAACACGGAGGTCTGTGCAGATGTTGAAACCTGTCAAGACGTCGAGACCTGTGTCATTGATGATTCGACCTGCGGAGACGAGGAAGTTTGCACAGGTGGCGTGGATTACACGGCCAACCCCTACGACTATGCCAACATGGTCTGCGAGAATGCCGACGGCTCTCCTGCGTGGGCATTCACCGACGGCTCCAACCCCCGCTATGTCAAAGGCTTGTGCGCGGCACCGGCAATCAACCTGTCCGGCAACACCATCATTGAGGGCGAATGCGGCGATGCCGCAACCTGCCTCGATGTCTTCCCGATTAACGAGTACTTCGACGATTTTGCCGGCGGCACCCAGGTGCCGAAAATCTGGGAATGGCAGCAATACGGCCCGGGCTACGGTGAGGAACCGCTGGACGACAGCAACCTTAACGACGCCTCCTGGGACAACCCCTACGATGTCGCCAAGGGGCACCGCGGTTTCATGGCCGGCGACATGATCATGGCCATGTACGCCTGGTCGCCCAACTGGATGGCCAACAGCGTCGGCCACGACAACTACAACCTGTACGCGCGGCGCTCCTTCGACGGAGGCAAAACCTGGAGCACCCTGCCGGCAAGCTTCACCCATAGTGACGGCATCACCTATTCCGGCGACGGCACCACCACCTGCGAGTGGATGGGACCGGCCGGCTCGGCAACCGAGTACCCGGTGTGCGTTGCCTATAGCGCCGGCGCTTTCGAACAGGCGCGTAACCTCTCGCAGCTGGTCGGCACCCAGACCACCATCCTCGACCCGCGCTACTCACCGACCACCCGCAGCATCACGCTGGAATGGGTCAGTACCTTGTCACTACCGCCTGGATTCACTGCCCCAGATTATGCTGACGATAACCGCAACCCGTCACGGTTCTTCATGGTCTACGAGACCGGTGACAACACCACCGTCGCTTCCGGCGAAGCCGAGCCTCTTGACCTGTTCTACAGCCGCGCGGTTAACTGGGGCGACAACTACCTGGTATGGGCAGACGAAACCGACCTTTCCAGCTGTCTGCCCGCAGCGGACACCACCGAGCTGGCAGGCTTCTGCAACGAGTTCGATGCCCTCGAAGGCAGTATTCTGGCCGAATCAGGCGAGGCCTCGATTACCAGCAGCCCCGGCGGCCAGTTTTTCTATTCAATCTGGAACCAGTGGGATTTTGACCGGCAGGATGGCGAAGAGATCGGTGCCGATGCCTGGTTCCGCCGTGTACTTTTCGTTGATGAGGAAACTGCCCAATGAAGTGTAACAGCCGACGCGCAAGAGGCTTGTACCGGCAACAAAGAACCATAATCATCTGATCCACTTGACAACTGTAATGTAATCCAGGCCGCCGAATGACTCCCGTTCGGTGGCTTTTTTTATCCCTGTCCTCCCCCTCTACCTGCCAGATAATCGCCTCCAGCACCTTCTGCTGTTTTTCCTGGCCTCGCCATCGCATACGAAATAGGTATGAGAGGCACCCACTAGCACAGATTCATTTATCATCCTTTCAGCGTATATTTTTTGGCAGATAAAACTAGAAAAAATGGTCATCTGGCGGGATAGTTTAACGCTTTGTGCCTGCTATCATTAACCCTATCTGGTCTTACACAATCTCATATTTTTCCTAACAGGAGAAGTTTCTCAAGCTATTCATTGTTCCGGTCACGAGCTTGACTATCAGTATCTTTGTTCTTTTCGGAGGGTACAGGTTCAGACGATGCCAAGCTATCAATGTAAAATTGGAACAGCAGACGGCAGGATTGTCGATAAGGTCTTCACGGCGACAACCGGGGACCAGTTGCGCGAAAACCTTCAGGAACAGGGTTTTCACGTGTTCCGGATGCGGCGACAGTTTCTGTCTTTTTTACAGGGGGAACACCACAGATCAGCCCGCATGACGGGACGCAGATTCCTTTCCTTCAACCAGGAGCTGCTGGTTCTACTTCGCTCCGGCCTACCGGTACTGCAGATTTTTGATACCCAGATCGAACAGATGGAGCCCGGGGTATTTCGCGACATCATCAGCGAAGTCCGGGAAGAGATCCGCGCCGGCAGTTCTCTCTCTGAGGCGTTCTCCAAGTTTCCACGCTTCTTTCCACCCTTGTATATCGCTGCCATTAAAGCCGGAGAAAAAACCGGTGATCTGCCTGAGACCATGTCGCGTTTTCTTGAATATCAGAAGCGGGTTGAGGCCATTCGTGCCAAGGTCCGCAGCGCCTCTTTTTATCCGCTGCTGCTGACCTCTGCCGCGGTTATTGTTGTGGTTTTCCTCATGTTCTTTGTCGTTCCGCGGTTCACCCAGATTTATGCCGATGCCAATGTTGAGCTGCCGCTGATGACCAGGGCCTTGATTGGCGTTTCCGAGCTTATCGGTAGCTACTGGTATCTTATTTTGCTTGCCCTGGTTGTAGCGGTGTACCTGGTCAGATCATTAATTCACAGCTCCCGCGGGCGCCTGCAATTTGATCGTTTCCTGCTGCATATTCCCTTTCTTGGTGGACTGAAGATCGAGTATGCCCTGTCCGGCTTCAACCGCACCCTGGGCACCACCCTGGCCAGCGGAACACCACTGGTTCCGGCGATGCAGATGTCGCGGGGAACACTGAACAACCTGAGCCTGGAACAGGAGATGATTCAGGCCATCCGGCGGGTCGAAGAAGGTTCATCCCTGTCCGATTCGTTAAAGCGCACCGGGTTTTTCCCGCCCCTGGCTTTACGCATGGTCAGCGTAGGGGAAACGTCCGGGTCCTTAACCACCATGCTCAGCGATATAGCTGATTACTATGAAGCTGAAGTGGAAGAGCGCCTGACCCGATTGACCACGATGATTGAGCCGATCCTGATGATGATTATGGGCCTGATGATCGCATTTATTATTGTCGCCATGTATGTACCGATTTTCCAGCTGGCTGGAACGGTCGGATAACTTGATGGGCAACGAAATGACCTATACACGCCAACAAATCGGACGGATTCTTGCTGACATGGGCGCTATTGCCCCTGCAGAAATCGATCTGATTCTGGAAAAGCAGCAGCATCACGGAAAAAAATTCGGTGCTGCTGGTGTTGATGCCGGGATGATCAAGCAAGCTGAACTGGCCCAGGCCCTGGCATCCCAGTTCCAGCTTGAATACATTGATCTGAACCAGGTAACCCTTGACCCGGAACTGGTTGCCGCGCTGCCGAGTGATGTACCGATCAAACACAATCTTATTCCCCTGAGTCGCCGGGGAGAGACCCTGGTGGTCGCTCTTTCTGACCCGACCGATATCACCGCCCTTGACCAACTGGAACTGCAACTCGGACTGGCGCTGGAGCTGAAAGTTGCCGCAAAAGATCAGATCGAGCGTCTGATTGAACGCGGCGCCGGCTCCCAGCGGGTGTTAAGGGAAGCCTCCGAAGACTTCAAGCTGCAATTGATTAAAGTCACCGACAATGGCGACGAAGTTCTTTCCATCGACAAGCTAACCGCCGATACCAGCCCGGTGATCCGTCTGATCGATTCCACGTTATTTGATGCTTTAAAAAAACGCGTTAGTGATATCCATATTGAGTCAACCGGTGATGGGGTGGTGATTAAGTATCGGGTTGACGGGGTTCTCTATCAGGCCACCGAAACCATTGATGGCCGCTTTCAAAGTCCGATCATTTCTCGGATCAAGATCATGAGTGAACTGGATATCTCTGAACGGCGGATCCCGCAGGATGGTCGTTTCAAGGTTCGGATGGGCGACAGGTCGATCGATTTCCGGGTGTCGATTATGCCGACCATTTTTGGCGAAGATGCGGTGATTCGGATTCTGGATAAGGGATCGATTGCTGCCGACATGAATGGACTGACCTTCGAGTCGCTGGGTTTTTCGCCACGCGAAATGAAGCGGATGCGCGCCCGGATTCGTGAACCATATGGCATGATTCTGGTTACCGGTCCGACGGGTAGCGGCAAAACCACCACCTTGTACGCGGCGCTGTCCGAGATTAACTCGGTCGAAGACAAGATTATCACCATCGAAGACCCCGTTGAGTATCAGGTCAACGGGGTTGTCCAGGTTCCGGTTAATGAGAAGAAAGGCCTCACCTTTGCCCGGGGGTTGCGCTCAATTTTACGGCATGACCCTGACAAAATCATGGTTGGTGAGATTCGTGACCCGGAGACGGCTCAGATTGCCGTACAGTCAGCGTTAACCGGACACCTGGTTTTCACTACCGTTCATGCCAACAACGTCTTCGATGTCCTGGGACGTTTTCTGCATATGGGCATTGAACCCTACAATTTTGTTTCCTGCCTCAATTGTGTTCTGGCGCAACGCCTGATCCGGACATTGTGCAGGCAATGCAAGGAACCAGTCCGCCACGACCCTGATTTATTGGAATCCTACGGTCTGACCAGAGAGCAATGCAACAGTGGCGATTTTTACGCTGCTCCCGGCTGTAAAGAGTGTAACGGGCTGGGTTATTCCGGCCGTAGTGCGATTGTTGAATTGCTGGAAATGAATGATGTCATGCGCGAGATGATCGCCGCTAAAGCGCCGGTCTCAGATTTAAGAAAACAAGCAGTTGCTGACGGAACAACCTTTTTGCGACAGGCGGCACTGGAAAAAGTTCTTAGCGGGGAAACCACTTTTCGCGAGATTGATCGCGTCACCTTTGCCGAAGGATAGAAACATGCTGCGAAGAACCTATCTTGGCTTGGAGATAAGGCAGCAGGAGCTCAGGGCTATCGCGGTTCAGCGGCGCGGAAAAAATATTGCGTTGGCTGGCGGGCGGACCCTAGCTTTAGCTGATGCGGTTCTTCAACCAGCCTTTAAGGTCGCGAATGTGTTGGCGCCGGAGCGGTTTGTCGTAGCGCTGAAAGAAATACTGGATCCTCTGGCAAAACGGGAAAATCGCCTCGCGGTGTCCCTCCCCGACCGGAGCGGACAACTGTTTCTAGTGGAACTGGAGACCCCCTTTAAACATCGGGCTGAAGGAATCGAACTACTGCGCTGGCACTTGAAGGATAAATTACCGGCACCACCAAAACGGTTGGCGTTGGATTTCCAGGTCCTGGAAGAAAATGAAGCGGGGCACAAACGGATCCTTGCGGCGGTCATCGACCAGGATGTCCTGTCGCAGTACGAGAGCCTGTTTGAACAAGCCGGTTATGCCGCCACGATGATCGATTTTCATTCTCTGGCGCTGTATAGCGCCTATCGCAATAAAGTTGATCTGGGTGAGGATTTTATCCTCGTCGGAGTTGATGATTGTCAGCTGAGCATCCTGGTGTTTGTCAACCGGATTCTGGATTTTTACCGGGCAAAGGAAACCAGCCGGGAACCACGGAAAGTTTTTCAGGAGCTCAGTCGATCACTGGTGAATTATCGTAATACCCAACCGGCGTTCAGCCGTATGGCAGTCTATTTACACTCGGACTGGCAGGATCAGGACACCCTGTTTGCAGCCGTAAGTTCTGCTTTTGATCAGGAGGTTCGTCGGCTGTTATCACCCGTGACCAAACTGATAAACGGTCATCAGTCTGCTATTACGGGAGCTGACGCAAGTGGTATGGCTGCAGCACTGGGTGTGGCCGAACGCATGATTGAGCGGGTGGCACTATGAAAATATCGATCAATCTTGCCAGCCAACGGTATCTACTCAATCAACCGGCGCTGAAGTTGATGCTCTCAATGGTTATTCTGTTGCTGATCGTGCTGCTGGCGCTGCAGGCGAACGCTTTTCTGGAATACCGGCGGTTGGCAGCGCAACATCAGGCTCACCTGGAAACCTTGCAGCAACAACTGCGCGGCAAACTGCCCGAACGACTGACGGCTGAACAACTGGCCGCACAACAACAGGCCTTTAAGCGAGCCGAGACGTTGCTCCAGCGTGATGCCTTTCGCTGGACCGCACTGTTCGACCGGATGGAAGAACTGCTTCCGGATGGGGTGAGTTTGCGCAGTTTTGATCCTGACTATGGCAAGAACAACCTGTCGATACTTGGTATTGCAAGAACCTTAACCGAGTTACAGGCTCTGCATGACAATTTACAGGCAGCCCAGGTCCAGCAGGTATACCTGGAGAACCTGGGAGAGGTTGAAGTTGATAATGGTCGCGGTGGTAAGCGGAAGGCGTTGAGCTTCTCCATCCGCCTGGAAGGGGTCTTCTGATGAATCGGATCTTTCCTCTGTTAACAGCTGCATGGGAACACAATCGCGCCCGAATGATGGTGATTATTGTGTTGCTGGTGGTTGCCTCAGGCGCATTCATGGCACAGCGCTGGGTTGCCGAGCCGCATTTGTCGGCATTACGAACAGAGCAATCCCGGTTACAGCAACATGTTCGACAACGTCAGCTGGAATTCACCAACAGCGGGGTGCCTGTCTCTGTTGCTGAGCAGCTCGAAAAAAACCTGCAACAATTTAATCGGCTGATCCCGGAGTCAACAGACTTTTCGGCTTTTTTGGGAGAGTTGTTTGACTGGTCGCAGCAGGCCGGGCTGGAAATTCGTCAGATCAATTTCCAACCCGAAGTGGAAAAAGAGTCAGGTTTCTTGCGTTATGGATTGAGTTTTTCGGTTGAGGGCAACTATGCCCAGGTGAAACATTTTATTCACCTGTTGGAGAATGCCCGGCGGATTCTGCTGGTCGAACAGATTGCCCTGTCGGGCTCTTCAACCACCAGTAAAGGCAACCATAACGTCGCTTTGAGGATTAAACTGGCAACCTATTTTCAGGAGGGTTCATCATGATGAGTCGCTCCCGGATCATCCTGCTACTGTTGGTTGTCCTTGGGGTTGCGGCTGCCTATGCCTGGATCGCCATGCCAAAGCAACGCCGGGTTGCTACGCAACAGTTATCATCACCTCAAGGGCCGTCTTGGCTGCGGGATGCCACAGTGTCAGCTTTTCCAGCGGTTGTTGATCTTGATTTTTCCGGGGGCGGTAATCATTCCTATCTGACCCCGCAAAAAAACTTGTTTGGCCCTCTCTATCTGCCACCTAAACCGGTTAAACCGCGGCCGGCACCTCCGGCGCCGAAAAAGCCCAAACCGGCGGCAACCCCACAACAGGCTATCCCTGTAACCGCACCACCCGGCCCGCCGCCGATCCCACCTCTGGAGGTTCTGGGGTTTCTGAACAAGCAGAGCGGGACGACGGTCTTTCTTTCGTCAAAGCAGGGTGAGATCTACCTGGTGAAAGCCGGGGATATGTTTGCTGCTGATCTGGTTGTCCGCAATGTCAGTGAACGGGGGATAACTATCGCCCGCAGACAGACAGATCAGCAGATTGTGTTGCAGCTGGGAGAGAAAAAATCACAGCGGCTACCCAACCTTATGTTTGAGTCAGAGCGCCCAAAATTTGAACCGCCGCCGGAAGAATCCGACGATCTTCCGCCGGCGGAGAATCCCGCCCAACCAACTCCGAATGCCACAACTGGAGCTGACAGACAAAAGGTTGAATGATGATGCCTTTCAATACGGGGGAAATTATGCCCATACCAAAGAGGATCGACAAGCACCTGCTGCGTCTTACCTGCCCTTTGTTGCTGTTGCTGCTGTCCGGATGTATCGCCGGCCAGGCATCTTTTAACAAAGGGAATCAGGCCCTCGAAGCAGAGGATTATGATCAGGCGGTCATTGAATATCTGGATGCGGTTGAGCGCAACCCGGCAAAGCATGAGTACCGCTTAAAGCTCGACCAGACCAGGAACAAAGCCGCTATTCAACATAAAAACAAAGGGGATGACCTGCTTGCTCAGGGACAGCTGGTGAATGCCATTCAGGAATACCAATTGGCAACTGATCTGGATGGTTCGCTCTATGCGGCATTTGATGGTCTTGAGCGGGCACGTGATTATTTGAAGGTAGAAAAATTACTGCAGGAAGCCAGAAAGATGCTGCAGACAGACCGCAAAGCACAAGCGCAGGAGGCTGTCAACACCGCCCTCTCACTGCGTCATAACTACCCGCCAGCCCTGCAACTGATGGCAGAAGTCAAACAAAGTCAGTATGCCCTGGTAGATGGGGTTGAACTCGAGGTGATTTCATCTGAGCCGATCAATCTGAACTTTCGTGAGACAAAAATTCCTGATGTATTTGATATTCTGACCAAACTTTCCGGGATCAACTTTATCCTCGATGAAGAAGTGCGCACCGACAAAACCACCCTTTTCCTGGAACAGGCGACCTTCGCCCAGGCACTCGAACTGCTGTTACGGATGAACAAACTGGACAAAAAGATCTTGAATAAAAAGACGATCATTCTGTTTCCCAAAACCCGTAACAAGCAGAAACAGTTCGAAGACCAGATTATTCAGACCTTTTATCTGTCGCATATCGATGCAAAAAAAGCCGTCAACATGTTGCGTACCATGTTGGAGGTGCGGAAGATTTATGTTCAGGAAGATCTCAACGCGATCGTGATTCGGGACCAGCCGGATGTCATCAGGTTGGCACAGAAGATCATCGAAGCGACGGACCGCGGCAATTCCGAGGTCGTCTTTGATCTTGAACTGATTGAAGTCAACCATAGCGATACCCGCGAACTGGGTCTGAAGCTGAGTAACTATTCTATCGCTGCCGGATTGAGTGCCGAAGGCAGCGGAGCCATCGTGGGCTCCGGACTCTCCGCCGGGGATTCCACCAGCGGGCTGATAGAGAGTTTCAGCGGGCTTGATCCCTTCTACACCCTCCCGACCGCTTCTTTCAAATTCATGAAGACCCTGGTCAATGCGGAAATCTTGGCCAACCCTAAAATCCGCGTCAAGAATAATGAAAAGGCCAGGGTTCATGTCGGGAGCCGCGAACCCATCATCACGGTAACCACCACCGATTTTCAAACATCAGAGAACATTCAATATATTGATGTCGGGGTAAAATTGAATGTCGAACCAAGGATTGAGTTGAATGGCACCATTATCACTAAATTGGGGCTTGAAGTAAGCAATGTGTCAGGGCGGGAAAGGACTCAGAGTGGAACGGTGGCTATCACTATTTCTTCAACCAATGCCGACACCACTCTCACCCTGAAGGATGGCGAGCAGACGGTCATCGGTGGCTTAATCCGCGATGATGAATCGGTAACAAAAAATAAACTACCAATCTTGGGGGATATCCCGATTGTTGGAGAGATATTTAATGGAACCGGGACAACCAAGACCAAGCGGGAAATCCTCCTGTCGATTACGCCTCATATCGTCAAATCGGTACATGTGCCGCAGGGTGACACTGCCAGTATCTGGTCCGGGGGTGAAGACGATTTGAAATTCGGTCGCAATTTCGGCACCTTCGTTGATGAATATCAGGCCGACCAGCAGGGGATAAAGCCACAGGTCAAGTTGCCGGAACAACAGGGCGCATCACCAGAGAATAATAAACATCTTGAATCTGAGGTAATAACGGAGCCTGGGGTAATCTCCGACACAATCATTGAGGAGCGGCTTTCTGAAAAGGGATTATTCGAGCAACCATATTCTTCCATGCTCCGGGTAGAAGGCATAGATCGGATCAATCAGGGACAGGAATTTACCTTAAGTTTTAACATTGAACAGGTTAAGGATCTGTTCAGTGCCGCTCTGCATATTCAATATGATCCAGCTGTTGTTGAATTCGTCAGTGCAACCGAGGGGCTCCTCCTTAACCAGGGGGGCGTTTCAACCCTCTTTACCCACTCAACCAACAAGCAGGAGGGGCAAATTGTTGTTGGCTTGAAACAGGGGGCAGATGGACAGGGTGTTTCTAAAGCAGGAGAACTATTCAGTCTGCAGTTTATCGCAGCAGCTGCCGGAGCAACTGAGATCAAACCAACGCTGACAACTCTCAGGAATACCCGGGGGGAAAAGATCGATGTTGATTCATTCGGGCTGATGGTTGAAGTCGCCCCATAGGGTTGGCTGATGAGAAACATGTATACAAAACAAGCTGCCGGGATGACGCTTATTGAACTGGTTATCGCTATGGCCATTCTGGCCATCCTGGCGGCGATGGTGCTTCCCCTGGCGGAAGTTACCGTCACCAGGACCAAAGAACTTGAACTACGCCGAGCGTTACGGGTTATCCGCACGGCAATCGATGGGTATAAGGACGACTATGACAAGGCGGTTAAAGAGAAAAAGATCTTTGCCATTGTGGGTGAATCAGGCTACCCGGAGGAATTGGATATATTGTTGGAAGGGAACGATTGGGGCGGACTCTACCCTTTTAAAAAGAAGTATTTACGCAGACTCCCTCAGGACCCCTTTGATCGAGATAACGACGGCTGGGGGCTGCGTGCTTATTTAGACGAACCCGACTCAACGGTTTGGGGCGGTGAGGATGTTTATGATGTGTATAGTCAAAACGAAGATATTGCTCTGGATGGAACCTCTTATCGGGACTGGTAGATGAAAAACTCGACGCAATACATCAAGTCACCCAAAGGGTTTACCCTGTTTGAACTGCTGGCAGTGATGATGATTCTGGCCGTGCTGGCCAGCATTGCTGTGCCCAGCTACCAACGCAGTCAGATTAAAGCTCGGGAGACCGTACTGGCTGAAGATCTATACCAGATGCGCAGGTCAATTGATGCTTACTTTGCCGATCATGGCAGCTATCCGGACAACCTCGAGCAGTTGACCAGAAATAAATATCTACGTGCTATCCCGCGGGATCCATTTACCCAGAAAGATGACAGCTGGATTTGCCTCCCTCCCGAGCCCGCCGAAAATGGGCAGTTGGCTCAAGGTGGCTGTTTTGATGTCCGCAGTGGCAGTGATCTGATCGGGATGAATGACATCCCCTATCGGGACTGGTAATGGCACTGCAACAAGGAGATGATTCCAGGTGGAAAGGTTGGGGCGATTAAAAAATCAGCGGGGTGCAGTGTTGCTGATGGTGCTGGTGAGCATCTCCTTGCTGGGACTCATGGCCGGGATCGCCGGGTCGAGCTGGCAAACCATTGTTCAACGATCAAAAGAGGCAGATCTGTTGTGGAAGGGGAACCAGATTCGGCGGGCAATCGAAAGTTATTACATGATCCCCCAGGTTCAAGTTACTACACCCAAGGCCTTTCCGTCACAATTGGAACACCTCCTTCTAGACCCCCGATTTCTGGAAAAAACGCGTCACCTAAGACGGCTTTATCCCGACCCAATGACCGGAAAGGAGTGGGACCTTATCAAGGGACCTGGCGGCCAAATCATCGGGGTAAAATCCAGCTCGAACAAAGTTCCTTTTAGACAGGATGGTTTTTCTGAAATTAATCAAAGCTTCAGGAGACAGCAAAGTTATTCAAAATGGAAATTTATTTACCAGCCGCCAAAAAACTCTCAACTCCCTTGAGTTTGGACGCTTTGTTGGCCTCCGGAAACTCCGGACGCCAACTGGTAAGCTTTTGTTTTGGAAACTATCTAAGCAGCCGCCTGGCGCTCATACTCCTCAACCAGGCGCTGATATTTCTCCTCCAGTCCCGGCGTTTGCTCCTCAGCCCGATGATACGCGTCAATCATCTGTGCCCGTACATCTTCCGGCAGAATCCGCTCTGCTAACGGGTAGAGGACGGTGTCCTCCTTGTCGATATGTTCGCGCAGCAGGGTGATATAGCCCTTAGCATTTTCGGCGATGATAGATACCTGACCGGCTTCACCGGCCAGAGCTTTTTCCGCCGCGTCCGCCATGTTACGGACAAAGGCGCGCCCCTGGTCGTGCTCAATATGCATTGCCTCAATCGGTGACTGTTTTTCCGGCATGCCATTGTTGATCAACTCGACAAAGAGCACATCTTCCTCCTTGGCATGATGAAAACGGTCGGCGTAGTTACGGATAAA
>JAWOFG010000048.1:0-14341 GCA_046482365.1 Pelovirga sp.
GCGGCAAAAGGAGCGGCTGCCGCTGCTGGTGCCACAATAGATTGTGCTGCTACGGCGACCGGCGCGGGTTGAGCGTGTAGAGGATTGTGCTGCGGCACCATGCCGTCAGCTACCTGTTTAGCATTCATAGCAGTCTGTGCTAAGGGAGCCTGAGCCCCGGATTTATCGACGACCTTGGCAAAGAACGCCTCAGCAGGTTCCTGTGCTGGTGGTTGATTAGTCAGTGGTTGCTGCGCCTGCTGTGGCTGTTGCGCCTGCTGTGCTTGCTGTAACTGGCGCCCACTTTCTGCTATCGGTGCCTGACCTGTTTGTGACTGTCGTGGTTTGAGCAGATCACTGAAACGCGCTTCAAGGGGGGAACCGGCGGTTTCCTGACGTTCGACCAGCTCACTGGCGCGAGCACCGCTTGCTGCCGGCTGCTGTCCTTTGGCATCCCCTTCTACTTTCACCGCAACAGCGTCATTACCGGCCTCTGACCGGGTACCACGCAATTGGACCAAGCGCTCGCGTACCTGCTCGAGTTTTTGTGCGGCCATCAGCTGCCCGGCCGGCAATTCAGCACTATTCTCATTACCGGAAGAATTCCGACTTTGCTGCTGCTCTTGATACTGACTGAACCAGGCGATCAACTCTTCAACCTTCTGCTCCAGTGCGGGATCCTGCTGTTCGGACGGCAACTCTTGTGCGTTGCCCGATTGTGCCGTCATCTCCTGACTGAGAAGCTGCCATTGGGGCAGAACCTCTTCAACCAGATCGACCAGTTGTTGCAGCTGTTCGGGATCCATTGAGTTCGGTAGCATTCCTTGCTCAAGCAACAGCACCAATCCCTCCAGCATTTCCACATCTATCTGTTCCAGCGTTTCCACATCCATCTGCTCCAGCAGATTCTGCTGTTCCGGTTGCAGATCCAGCAGTTGGTCAAGGTCCTTACTTAACAACTCGGCAAACCTGCCCAACAATGTGCCTTTTTCCGGAAGTCCGGACAGGCCGGCTTGCTCTTGCTCCGCGCTCTGGAAAACTGCCTGCTGTTCCTGTTGAGCCATGGCCTGACCAAAAAGCTGCCCTTGTCCTGCTGACGCTTTTCCACCTGCCTTGATATTGCCCGCCTGGGGGGACGCTGCAATCATCATCGCTGCATTCATCATCGCTGTTTCACCTCCCTTCCTTGTAAAATTTAGTATGGAGTTAATTTCCCAGCGTTTCGTCTACCGCCAAGGCGGTAAAAGCCTTACTCAGCTTGATCGCCGTTTCGGCGTTGAGTCGCTCCATGATCTGGCCGGCGGTTTTTTTCTTGATGCCGAGGAGCAGATTCACCGCCATCCCGGTTTCCAGTTCACTGATCAACACGGCCGCCTGCTGGGGGTTCATCCGCTCGTAAATCAGACTTAATTCCTCGATCCTGGCGTTCTTTTTTTCATCACGCTGATCAAGAAGTTCATTCAACTCGTTGCGCAGTCGCTGCATCGCTGCAATTTTCTTATCGACCTCGGCTTCCAGGGTCTTTAGCTCCAATTCACGCCCTTGCAACTGTTCTTCCCGCGCGTTCAAGCGCTCGTCACGCTCCTTGATCGCGGCAAGGATGCGGCGCTCTTCTACCGAAGCGAATTGTTCATCACCGGTGAGGGAAAACAGCGGTGATTGCAGCAACAGGATGATGATGCTGCTGAGAGTAACAATAATCCACAGTCGCTTTTTCATGGCGTGGTCCCCTTGCTGCGCAGGCTGATTTCATCGAGCTGAATGCGCTCTTTGCGCTCCTGCTCGCGCCGAAACTCAGCATCCTGACGTTCTTTGAGTTTGTCCATCACCTGCCGGTCACGCGCTGCTTTGAGCAACGCTTCACGCTGCTTGGCAATCTTTTGTTCAAGCATGACAAGCTGTTTGTGCAACTGGACACTGCGATTCCGACAATGGTTGATACGGCTCTCATAAATATCGATCTCAGCAATTGTCAGGCCCTGTTCCTGACGCTGTTTGAGCACCTGATCCTGCTCGTTCAGTTCCTGCTGCTGGGCAGTAATAGCAGCGGTCAGTTCCTGATAGTGCTGCCGGCTTAACGCCAGAGCCTGCTGCGCTTGTTCCTCGAGGGTCGTACGGTAATTGAGAACCGACTGCAGTTTGAACTGTTTTGCCATGATTTAACCTTCCCGCGGGGCTTTGCGACGATCAAGCACCAGGGCATTCATTTGCTCTCTGGTCGTTTCCAGATCGAAGGATTCATCCATTTCCTGACGTAAGAAATCATTCACCGCCTCAATGCGACCGATGGCGTAATCGATTTTCTTATTGCTTCCTTCGGCATAGGCCCCAATATTAATCAGGTCTTCCGCCTCTTTGTGGACAGCCATAATTTCACGGATATTACCGGCCAGTTGCAAATGCTCCTTGCTGACGATATCGCGCATCACCCGGCTTGACGAGGTTAGCACATCGATGGCCGGATAATGGTTGCGCGCTGCCAGGTCACGCGACAGGACAATATGGCCATCGAGGATTGAGCGCACCGAATCGGCTACCGGCTCGTTCATGTCATCCCCTTCCACCAGTACGGTGTAAAGGCCGGTAATGCTCCCTTTGTTCTTGAAATTGCCGGCTCGTTCCAACAATTTTGGCAGGGTGGCAAACACAGACGGGGTGTATCCTTTGGTCGTTGGAGGTTCGCCGATAGCCAGACCCACTTCACGCATGGCCATGGCAAAACGGGTGACCGAATCCATCAGCAGCAGCACGTCTTTGCCCTGGGCGCAGAAATACTCGGCGATAGTCGTTGCGACAAAGGCACCACGCATTCGTAACAGCGGTGACTGATCGGAGGTGGCGGTTATCACCACCGAGCGCGCCAACCCTTCAGGGCCCAGATCCCGTTCGATAAATTCCCGCACCTCCCGGCCACGCTCGCCAATCAGGGCGATCACATTGACGTCGGCTTTGGTATGCTTGGCGAGCATGCCCAACAGCACACTCTTGCCCACGCCGGAACCGGCCATAATCCCCATGCGCTGGCCGGTTCCACAGGCCAACAGGGAATTGATCGCCCGTACTCCAAGATCGAGGGGTTCGACGATCGGTTTGCGCGCCATCGGACTGGCGGGGAGAGCGTACAGGGGGCATTCATTGTCGCAGGGTTGCAGCGGCATCTCATCCAATGGTTGCCCGAGGGCATCCAGTACCCGCCCGAGCAGCTGTTCCCCAACCGCCAGGGTTGCGCTGCTGCGCACCACCTGAATCAGAGAGCCGGGGCCCAGGCCACGCAATTCCCCCAAAGGCATCAACAATGCCCGGGAATCACGAAAACCAACCACCTCAGCCGGAACCGCCGGACCACCGTCATGAGGTAACAGCTCACACAGGGTGCCGACGGTCGCCGACGGACAATAGCCCTCGACTACCAGACCGACAATCTGAATGACCTTGCCACTGACCTTGTAAGGATTGACGGCTTTGACCCGCTGCACCAGATCGATCATGAGTTTCCTGTCATCGTTTCCTGGAGGGCTTGACGAATAGCGGCAAGCTGGGTTTCCAGGGTGGCATCGACTGCGCCGAGATCCGACTCAATCTTACAACCACCGGCAGTCACCGCCGGGTCGGACTCGACCATCAGGTTCTTCAGGCCACTGATACTTGCCAAAAACAGGGGTTTGTGTTCGTTGACGGCGGCCAGATCGGCTGGACTGACCTTGATGCGGTAATGATCGGCACGGACCGAGGCTTTCAGGGCTTCACCAATCACCTGATTGATAATATCGGCGTGAACGCTGACCTCACGCCTTATAATCTGTTCAGCGATTGCCATCACCAGTCGCAACATGTCATCCCGACTGTTCTCGGCCATCTGGGTACGCAACTGATCAACCTGCTTTAATGCCGCCGCCAGCGCCTGGGCTGATGATTCCAGCCTGCCAGCTGCGGTACTCATGGCATCACGCTGACCACGGGCGTAGGCCTCGTCCATATCCTTTTTTGTCAGCAGCGCCGCTGCCGGCGACGGCGCCGAACCGGCGGCGGGGGCTTTGGCTTTTACCGGCTGATCGACGACAAAGGCGTGAGCCGCTCCAGTCATTGTGCCGCCCTCACCAAAAGAACCAAATTGAAACTCTCTGACGTCAGCCGCTTCGGCTCCACGATAGATTTTAGACAAGTTCATCGCCACCACCACCTCGGCCCGGGATCACAATCGTGCCCTCTTCTTCCAGTTTCAGGGCGACTTTAACTACTTCCATCTGCATCGCTTCAACCTCGGACAGCTTGCGTGGACCCATGGCCTCAAGGTCTTCCATAATCATGTCAGCAGCACGCTGGGAGATATTGGAGAAAATCTTGTTTTTAACCGCATCGCTGGCGGTCTTGAGCGCCAGGGTCAACATGTCGGTGCTGACTTCACGCAAAACTGCCTGCATGCCGCGGCTATCGATGGCAACCAGATCCTCAAAGGTGAACATGCGCCGACGGATTTCTTCAGCCATTTCAGGATCTGTCGCTTCAATACTGGTGAGGATATACTGATCGGCCCCTTTTTCCATTTTACCGAGGATCTCAACCACCTTCTCAATGCCCCCAACCTGTTTGTGATCGTGCCCGACAATCACACCGACCTCACGTTGCAGGGCTGCCTCGATCTGATTGATCACTTCCGGTGAAACATTATCGATCTTGCCGATTCGATAAACCACTTCACCACGCATATCCTCCGACAGTTCCGCCAGAATCCGGCTGGCGTGATCATCCCGCTGGGTCGACAGGATCAGGGCAATCGTCTGGGGATGTTCATTTTCAAGCAAGCCGGCGACCATCCGCGGGTGCATCTTTGAGATGGTTTCCAGCGGCCGTCCTTCGATCCCGGCAGAGACCTGATCCAGCAGTTGCTGGGCCCGGTTACTGTCAGCACCGCCTAAAATCGCATGTTTGGCGAAGTCTTCGCCACGGATATACACACCGATATCGTTATTGCGGGCACTCTTGTATTCTTCGAGAATTTCACGCGCCAATGAGGGTTCAACATGTTCAATTTCCATCATGCAGCGGCTGATTTCGCGCACCTCGGCGTCATCGAGGGCTTCGAAAATACGTGCTGTCGCGTCCTCGCCCAGACACAACAGGAGCAGGGCAGCTTTTTTGGCACCTGACAGATGTTTGGTTTTCTTCACTGAAATCTCTCCTGCGCTCAGCGCAATATGTTATCTGTCAGGACTCAGCGGGCTCATGGCGCAACCAGTTTTTGACTACCTGGACCGGGAACATATCCCCGCCCAAGACCTCCTGACGGATTTGCGCCAACGGATCGCCGGGGCCACCCAACAACGGGGTCGAAGACTGACCGCGCAGTTCATTTTCAAGTTCTTCGACGGTTTTCATCGGCTCGGTCTGCTCACCGGCAGCCCGCAGGGTACGCAGCAATGGTCGCAGAAAGATCAGATAAACCATCAATGCAGCAATCGCCAGCAGGCCATAACGGATCAACGGCAACAACGGATAGACCCGGTCGACCATCGAGGGCTGAGGCAGGGTCATGTCACCAAAGGTACTTTCAAAGGGCATGGAAACAACCGAAATCAGATCACCACGGCCATCATTGATGCCCAAGGCAGTGCGTACCATCTGTTCGATCTCCTGAATTTCTGTAGCGCTGCGCGGAGTGGTCACCGGTGCTTCGCCATCAGCGCCAGGAGCCACCCGGTCGGCCACCAGCACCGAAACCGACAGGTTTTTCACCGCTCCTACAGATTCTACCGTCTTGCTGACCACCTTGCTTAATTCATAGTTAACGGTTTCTTCGGTCCGGTTTGAAGGAATATTGGTCATTTCCCCGGCGCCACCTTCTTCCAGATTGGCCACAACCCCTGGAACACCACCAGCAACCTGCCGGCCGCCTTCTTCATTCATGGTCTGTTCACTCACCACCACCGTACCGCGTGGATCATAGGCCTCTTCAACCCGCTCACGCTGGTCGAAATCGATGCTGGCATTCACCTTGACCAGGGCATTGCCGACCCCGAGGGCGCGCTCCAACAGAGTCTGAGCGCGATGTTCCAGACGACCTTCCATGGTTTGCTGATAACTCAACATCCCCGGCGTCATGGGTCCAGGCATTTCATCATCGCGATTATTGGACAGGGTACGGCCATTGGAATCAACGACAGTGACATATTCAGGGTCGAGACCTTCGACACTACCGGACACCAGATGAACAATTCCCTGCACCTGGTTATCGCGTAAGGTACGGCCGGCAACCAGTTTGATAATAACTGAAGCGGTCGCCGGTTGCTGCTGTTCACGGAACAGGCGCTTTTCCGGCAGGGCGAGATGAATCCGCGCCGCTTCAACCGGTGCCAGGGAGATGATGGTGCGAGTCAATTCCCCCTGCAGGGCGCGGCGGTAGTTGACCTTCTGGGTGAAATCGGTCATGCCGAAGCTCTGCTTGTCAAAAATTTCAAAGCCGACACCGGCATCGGCCAGACCGGAACCGGCCAGCTCGAGACGTGCCTCATAAACCTGATCAGCGGGGATCATGATCATGGTACCGTCACCTTCGAGGCGATAGGGGACCTTGCGATCTTTCAGCCATTGCACCACCTCGGCCGCATCACGACTGGGCAGATTGGCAAACAGCAGACTGTAATCAGCGACCCGTGCCTGCATGATGATCAAACTGAAGAGCAACATACTGACCACCGCAACCCCGACCAGACTGAGTTTACGCGCCATCGACCAGGCGGCAATCACATCGATGAAGGTTTGTTTTTTGCTGCTGCTGGTGGCGCCGGTATCACTGGTGCCGATCAAAGCCGGTTTGTCCTCAGCCATCGACTTGCTCCTTTTTCACTGGTTCTTGACCAAACAATGAGCTCGTTGCTCCCTACCCACTACCCACTACCGAAACTTTATCCAATCTAAACCTGCATGCGCATCATTTCCTGATAGGCTTCAACCGCCTTGTTACGCACCTGAACCATCATGCGCAACGAAATATCTGCCTCTTCCAGGCGGATCATCGCTTCATGAAGGTTTTTGGTATCCCCGGCGACAATATTTTCGGCAGCACGGTCGGCTGTTATCTGCGCCTGATTGACCCCGGCAATGGAAGTCTTCAGTGCCTCGGCAAACTTGTCACCAATCTGCTGGGCCGGTGCGGTCCGTGGTTGCGCCAGACTTTTGAGCTGGGTTGCTAGTGTGACATCCGTAATATTTTTCATCATTCACCTCAACGTCCGATATCAAGGGCTTTAAGAGCCATTCTTTTTGCAGCTTTTACCACGGTTACATTGGCTTCATAGGCGCGCGATGCTGACATCATGTCGGCCGTTTCCTCAACCAGACTGATGTCGGGCATGGCCACCGTGCCGTTTTCGTCTGCATCCGGGTGGGACGGGTCATACACCAGCCGGGGAGGACGATCACTGGCCTGAACGTGAGACACGCGCACCGCGTGGCCAGCATCGCGCATCCGACCATCAAGGGTCGTAGCAAAATCCTGCTGGGTACTCTGAAACACTACTTCGCGCTTGCGATAAGGGCCACCATCCGGGGTGCGGGTGGTTTCAATGTTGGCCAGATTGGAACTGATGGCATTGAGTCGGGTGCGTTGCGCTTTTAATGCCGATGAGCTGATTTTCATACTGCTGAACAGATCCATAAAACCTCCTTAGCTCCTTAGCGCCTTATCGACCATCCGATACGGCGTACTTGAGAATCGTCAATTTCTTCTTTAAAATTTGGGTGCCGGCTTCATAGAGCAGCTGGTTCTCGGCCAGAGAGAACATCTCTTCATCAAGGGAGACGGTATTGCCATCACCAATGTCACTGGTATCGACATCACGGTGAATTCGCCCCTGAAGCTGGTTAAGACTGGCGCCATTGACCGGGAGGTGGCGGGCGTGTGCCGGTTTGGTGTTCATTTCAGGGCGCTTGATGGCCTGTTGCAGATCGTCCTCAAAACTCAGCTTGCGGGCACTGTATCCGGGGGTGTCGGCGTTGGCCATGTTGCCCGCAATCACCTGCTGGTTCTGGGCACGTAGATCGAGACTCTTTTCAAGAACCGCAAGGGTACGATCAGTTATCTTCATGGGTCACTCCTGACTGTATTTTGACACTTGAGTAAAGGTTTCAGCGTTCCACCTGTATGAGCAAATCCCGCGCCAACTTTCCCCATGCGCTGTTGGCATCATCACGAATCAAGCTCTGCAACTGCTCTAACGCTGCCGGGCGCTGACCTTGCTGAAGCAGCATCTGGGCGCTACGGTAACGTGCCTGGGAGGAAAAATCGGGATCATCAACCAGTCCTTCATAGAAGCGCAATGACAAGGGCACGTTACCCAGCCGATAATATGATTCGGCCAGTCGGGTTTGCTCGCGCGGCAATAATGGCTGCGCGGCGGCGGCTCGTTCGAGGTTATTGACGGCCGCGGCAAAGTCATCCTGTTGCCAATAAATAGCAGCGGCGCGCAGGTTGGCTTCCGGGCTATCCGGACGGTCACGGCGCTCAACCCACTGACGAATTTCAGCGTCCAGACCCTGACGTTCCAGGCTGTCGATCAGCAGCACAAACAAGGCTCCGGCATCGGCTCCGTCAGGGTATTGATTTAAATACTGTTGAGCATAATCGCCAGCCGCCAGATACTGATCACGCTGCATAAAGCTTTGCGCCAGCGGCAGAAAAACGTCTTGTTGGTCGGAGGTCCCAGCACTTTGATCAAACAGGTAGAGCAGCACCCGTGATGAACGCTCATAAAGACCGAGACGATCAAATGCCCGCACCAGATTATTGAGAAAGGCCCGGTCATAGCCACTGGCCAGCAACAATTCGCGATTCTGCTCTACCAGCACCACGGCCTGTAGATCGTTCTCCTGATCAAGCAGCTGTTCAACAACAATCGGTAGCTGCTGACTCAGTAGAATATTGGTTTCGCGCCACAATGGTGAGCCGGCAAAATCCCGTCGAAACCGCATCAGGCGGTTAACGCTGGTTTGATGTTCTGCGGCGAGGAACAACACTAGAATTTCTTTGAAAAAAGCCTCTTCACGTACGTTGCGGATCGGCGAACGCTTGCCGATAGCCTCATATTCACTGGCCATGGCAGTAATGGTTGTCTCTTGAGCATTCATCATCCGGATATCGAGCAAACGCAAAGCGGCCCGATCTCCCCCTTCGCTTTGTGGGTAATCCTGGGTTGTACGCTCCAGCCCGATCCACCCCCAATCCGGATCACCGGCCTCTAAAACCGCAGCAGCGGCAGCGAAATGGACCATATCGGCTCCCTGTTCATTGCTAAAGGCCAATGCCAGGGGCTGATAAAGGCGGCGGGACAATTCAAAATCCCGGTTCTGGAATGCCGCGTGAGCGGCGCGCTGACAGGAGGCGTAATAAAATTCACACAGTAATGGCTCGTCAACCAATTCCCGATAAGCGCTCAGGGCGCGATCACGCTCTCCCAATCCAGCCAGGGCATCAGCCAGGCGAATCCGGCGAACCGTTTCCAGCTGGTCAGGCCAGGACAATTCATCGTCCCGCAACAGATCAAGCGCCAGTTGATGCTGGGACGCAGCGAGCGCCACTTCTGCGTGCAGCAGACGTATCGGTAAGGCGAGGGGCTGGTCTGCAGTCAAGTCCATCAGATTGATTTGCAGATGCAGCAGGGCACCGATGGCGTTGTCACGCGCAGCCTCTCCCCACCCTGTCAAATAATCGACACGGATTTGTTGATCGGCACTTAGATCCCTCAGCGCACCCAAGCGCGCCAGGCCGGCGGCATAGGAACCCGTGCGTAAATAAGCATCGCCCATCATCAGATCGCGCTGACGTCTTTCTTCAACACTCAAACCCTGGAGCGCCATGCCGCTCTGGAGCAGACTTAAAGGCATCCCTTCATCCGCTAGTTGTTGTAATGGCAACAAGACACTGTCGGTAGCGGCAACGGCATCCAGTGGTGGCAGGGGAGTCAGGCGTTGTGGTATGCGAATATCCCAATCGCTACGATAGTCGCGGAAAAACTCCAGCCAGTTATCTTCCCAGGGTGATTGCTGTTGCAGGCGCGGGGCGACAGCGCCGCCACGGCGGGAAGGAACATCGGTCATACGAAAAGCAATACCCGGACGGGCCGCGTCATCACCAACCCATTCGATATCCAGGACAATCCGCGCTGGATTGTCCAGTGCCTCAGCGCTCACGCGCCGGGGAGCACGACGCATCAAAATGGAAACCACCAGATCGTTATGGCGGCGGATCAGGGTCATGCGCACGACGGTGCCATCCTCCGGCAGGGCTTGCAGAGTCGAGTCCGAACTCGCCCCGGCGAGAAGAAGATCGATACGTTGACCTGACGAATCAACGCTGAAGCCCGTTTGTTGTGACAGCATAACGGTCACCCGGGTGCGACTCGGATCTTCCTGCTTCTGAATCCCGGTGACCGTTGTTGCGGCTTTGGCCGGCAGCACCAGACTCAGGAAGAACAACAGCAGAAACAGGCAAACGCCAATAATTTTTTTCCAGGTCAACAAAGGGGTCATACATTCCTCCAGCAATGGGCAAAGCACATCAGCGAAGATCAATGGCGAGAATCATGCCAACCCTTCCAGAAGAATATTATCTTATTGTTTTTATTAATTTTTTTTATTTTTACAGAAACCAAAGTACTCATCTGGGGAGTGCTGCCTCAACCATGGTCAGTATTTTGACAGGCAAGGGTTATAAGTTTTATATTCAAGCACATCCGGCCAATGCACCATTTGCTTTATTTATGTGGAGAGAGCGCCATCCCAACAATGCAACCATAGTGAATTGCGTCAATCCGGTGCTCCTGCTAAAGTAGCTCTGTTAAAATTGAGGTATCTGTTCAGCCCAGTCCTTGCGCAGGGTCGGGGTTCCTGGGCAAGGGTGTTTGTCGCCATGGACGGCGACAACAAGAGGTCATGGATGACGAAAAGCGTCCCTTGCCATAGGATCCCCGACCCGGTGCATAATAGTTACGATCATTCTTGCCAGCCTCAGCCAGAGGACACAGACTATGAATTTTTTCTGCAGTAAAGATTGTCCGGATCTCTGTGGGATGGATATCCGCAGCGAAGAAAGCATGATCAGTTACCGGGCCGAGCCCCAACTGTGGAGTTCTCCCGGATTTATCTGTTCAAAATTCAAGGATTTCGCCACCCGTGAAATCAACAACGGTCTGCTATCGTGGCAAAAAACCGGGGATGATATACAGCACTTCCCCGACGCCACCAGCGGCCTTGGCGCTCTTGCCGGGTGGCTGGATCCTTTTCGTAACAAAAACATCCTCTATCTGCGCGGCTCCGGCAGTCTGGGCTACAATATGGGTTACTGGGATCAGCTGTTTGCCGCTTTTCCCCACTGTGTCACGGTCAACAGCGATCCCTGTGATGCAACCGGCGACAAAGCCCACGAGCTGGATTTCTCCTGTGTCAAAAATCCCTGTGTCACCCGCCTGGCCGAGGCCGAGACCATCATCCTGTACGGTAAGAATGCTGCAGTCACTTCACCCCATCTGTACAGTTATCTGAAAAAGCTCAAAAAATCGGGTAGCGAAATCATCCTGATAGATCCGGTCAAAACAGCTACCGCCAGCCTCGCCGATCACTACATCCAGATTCAGCCGGCGTGTGATGGTCTGCTCGCCTGCGCTCTGTTGACGGAACTGGGCCACGAACAGGACTATCCGATCCCTGATCTTCTTGAAACCGCGGGAGTCACTCACGCACAATTCACCCTGCTGCTTGATCGCCTGCGCACCAACAAGGTCGCACACATCCAGGGGATGGGGATGCAGCGCCAGGAAAATGGCATGAATGCCGTCCGCTGGATTAATCGCCTGGCCCACTTTACCAACGGCACCGAGCGCCTCTACTACGGTCAGTCCTCAAAACGTCGCTGGCAACCGCACCCGGTACGCTTCAGTGAAAAAATTTCTCTGGATGAAATAGCGGTGCGACTCGCGGCTGGAGACTTTGATCTGTTCGTCAATATTGCCGTTAATCCGGTAGTAACCTATACTGATAGTAACCTCTGGATGCGCGCTTTGAATCGCACACCGACCCTGGTGATTGACACCAATATGACACCAACGGCTACCTACGCTGATTTTTTTCTTAAAGTCGGTGGTATGTTCGCGCAGGCAGATTTTCAGGGCAGCTACTTTTTTCCCCACCATTATTCGCGCCCCGCCTTTACTGATGAACTCAGCGACATGCAGGCCGCCCGCGCCCTGGCAAAAAAGCTCAGCATCCATCTGATTAGTACCACGGAAGAAGAATTGCGTGCGTCTGCACCAGCAGAACGCAGTTATCAGACCGAAGCCCTTGACCTGCACTGGCCACAAGAGATGAAAGATTTTCGTCTACTGACGGCCTCACACCTTGACTACCTGAATTCACAGATTATTAACGGCCAGGAGCAGGGTCTGCAGGTTATTCATATCAACCCTCTTGATGCTGAACAACGGGACATAGCAAATGGTGATGGACTTCGGGTCGAAGGGGATTGCGGGGCCTTTAGCGCCTATGCCCTGATTAGCGATGAGGTGCCGGCAGGCACCCTGATGTGCTGGAAAAACTTGCCGATGCTTGATGGTTTCTGCAATAGCGCAGTTCCCGGGCGGCTGACAGACGGGAACAACGGGTTAGCCTATTATGCAGCGGAAGTACGCATTTTCAAGATCACCACCGATTAAAGCCAAGCATCCGCTCTTGACCCCGGATAACAGTGAACGACAGAATAGGAGCTTGGTCCTGACTTATGGAGGCGTTCTATGTACTTTGTCCGGATACTCATCCTGTCCATTATCAGTTTATGGTTGCTGCTCGGTTCAGCAGCAGCCCATCCCCATATTATCGACGTTGCTACCAAAGAAGAGATCAGCTTTGAGCAACTGATCGCCAGGCTCGCAGCGAGTCGCGTGGTTTTTATCGGTGAACAGCATGATCATGCCGGGCACCATCAGATGCAATTGGAGGTCATCAAATCCCTGGCCAAAAAACAACCAATCGCTATCGGTCTTGAGATGTTTCAGGCTGAGGACCAGCTGACATTGGACAACTGGACGATCGGAATCATCAGTGAACCCGATTTCCGACAGATCTACCAGCGCAACTGGGGATGGTGGTCGCTCTACCAGCCGATCTTCTCTTACGCCCGCAAGGAGCGCATCCCCATGGTCGGCCTCAATCTGCCGCGCAGCATCACCCGTCAGGTGGCGACCAGTGGTTTTTCATCCCTGGACGAAGAACAGGTCAGCTTTTTAGGTGGGATGACCTGCAGCGTCGACGCCACCTATGAGGACTTTATCCGCCGTGCCATTGGTAGCCACGGCCATGGCAGCTTTAATTTCCGCAACTTTTGCGAGGCGCAACTGGTATGGGATAAAGCCATGGCGCGCTATATGGTCCGCTATTTGCGGAACAATCCCGAGCAAACAGCTATCGTGCTGGCCGGCAACGGCCACGCCTGGAAGTACGGTATCCCAACGCAGATGGCTGACTCAGGCTACAAAGATTATCTGGTGCTACTGCCGGAAGTCGCCGGTCGCCTGACCCGTGATCAGGTGACCCTGGAAGATGCGGACTATCTGTGGCTGGATGGTGGTGAGGGTTCGTGGAGTCTAACAAATGAGGAGTATTGATGCATATCTGGGTTGATGCCGATGCCTGTCCGGCGGCGATCAAGGAAATTCTGTTTCGCGCCGCCCAGCGCACCGGTTTGCCGCTGACCCTGGTTGCCAACCATGGCATGCGCATTCCGCCGTTTCCAGGCATTTCCTTCGTGCTGGTTGCCGCCGGCAGCGATGTCGCCGACAACGAGATTGTCAAACGCCTGGCACCGGACGACCTGGTGATTACCGCCGACATCCCCCTGGCCGCCGAAGTAGTAGCCAAAGGAGCCACCGCCCTTGATCCCCGCGGCGAGCTCTATACCGAGGAAAATGTCCGCGCACGACTCAATGTCCGTGATTTCATGGAAAGTTTGCGCAACAGCGGCGTCGAAACCGGCGGCCCGGCGGCGCTAACCGCCAAAGACCGCCAAGTGTTTGCCAATCGGTTAGATACGCTGCTGCGGCAGCGTGATAGAATAACTTGATCAGTTCAACCTTGGTCCATTGATAATACATGTACATTCTTCCCAGAAGCCCACTAGTAAACCTTATCTCAACTTATAGGTTGACTAGGGCTCAATGATTGAGTATCGTCCCCTTGTTTTTTCCCGCATTAACATCAACAAGGGATTCATTATGGTTTATCTTGTCGGTATTACCCTGCTCTGGGCTTTTTCTTTCAGCCTCATCGGCGTTTATCTGGCCGGTCAGGTCGATTCCTATTTTTCCGTTTTCATGCGCGT
>JAWOFG010000159.1:0-11561 GCA_046482365.1 Pelovirga sp.
ATTTGTGCCACTTATTTATTCAGCAACAAGAAGGATGCCACAGATGGATATACTTCAGGTTTACCTGTACGGATTTTTGGCCGCGGCTGCTTTTGCGCTGGCCTGGTCCTTTGTTCTGGATAACAACAAACCCCCGACCAGTAATGAGTTCTGGCTCAAGCTGCTGGCTCGCTTTGCCTTTCTGGCCTTCATGTTTGGTGTCATTATCGGGTTTTTATATCTGGCCGTCGGGCTATTCCGCACTGCATAGTTTGGTGGCTACGCAGTGCCCAAACTTAGACAATGGCCCAATTAGGTGTAATTTGCACTTTTGGTTGCAGTGCTACCACCTTCAGGGCTAAAATCCCCACTTTCGTAGAGAGATTGCTTTTCCATCTGAACCAACGGGTAATTTTGTGTATACCGAAAAAGTCATGGAACATTTCAACAATCCGCGCAACATCGGCATCATTGCCGAACCAACGGTGTTGGTCCAGGTCGGCGAACCTTCCTGTGGCGACTCCCTGCTATTGTCGCTTAAAATCGAAAATGAATGCATCACTGATGTCAAATACAAGATTTATGGCTGCGGAGCAGCCATTGCCACGGCATCCGTCGCCAGTGAGATGGTGATGGGATTGCCCCTCGACGATGTCCTTAACAACATCAGCGACCAGACGATTGCCGATGCCCTTGACGGGCTACCACCGGAAAAGATGCACTGCTCCAATATGGCGGCCGGTGCCCTGCATGGCGCGATCCGCGAATATCGCAAAGCCATCGCCGCCAAGCACCCTGATCCCGCAAACTGAAACCATTACCCTTCTGATGGAGAATGAATATATGCTGGTTGTTCTGGCAATCTGTGCCTATCTTTTTGGCTCCATCCCGACCGGCCTGCTCCTGACGCGCTGGTTCGGCAAAGAAGACATCCGCAAGGTTGGCAGTGGCAACATTGGCGCGACCAATGTTTACCGTGTCGCCGGACGCAAACTGGGTATCGTGACGCTGATCGGCGATTGTCTTAAAGGAGTCGTTCCAGTAGTGCTTGCCCAGCAGGCCTTTAACTTGCCTGGAACCTCGCTGGCACTGATAGCCCTGGCAACCTTTGTCGGACATTGCTTTCCAGTCTACCTGGGCTTTAAAGGAGGAAAAGGGGTTGCCACCGCTCTGGGGATTTTTCTCGTGTTCTCACCACTGGCCGTACTGACGGTGCTGGTAGTCTTTGTGCTGTTTTTGTGGCGCTGGCGCTATATTTCGCTGGCGTCCATCGCCGCCGCTACGGCTATCTCTCCGGCTGTTTATCTGACGACTGGTTCATGGCCGATCTTTATTGTGACCCTGGTGATCGCAACAATCGTTATCTGGCGCCACAAAGACAACATCAAGCGCCTGCTTAACGGCACTGAAAACCGCTTCAGCTTTTAGCCATTATTTTATGCGCCATTTTTTTCTCATCATTGTTGTTGCCTTTATCATTATTGCCGGCGGGTTGGCCGTCAGCGGTTGGTGGTTGCTAACCGCCCCGGTCACCCCACCTGCAGCAGTATCCCTTGATGTGACGCCGGGTAGCAGCCTGCAGCGAGTGGCGCGTAAGCTTGAGGAACAAGGGGTTATCAGCCATACCCTGCTGCTGCGGATACTTGCCAAATGGCACGATCAGGAACAACAGATTCAAGCAGGGCGTTACACCTTTACTGTTCCGGCAACTCCCGGAGATATTCTTGAACGCCTGGTTCGCGGTGATGTTGACAAGGTCAGTCTGACGATACCTGAAGGATACACTCTACAGCAAATTATTGAAGAAATAGACGAAGCGGGGTACGGCGAGGGTGATAAGTTATGGCAGCTGGCACATGATCCGGAGTTTATAGCCAGCCTCGGCATTAAAGCCGACAGCCTGGAAGGCTACCTGTTTCCGGAAACCTACCGTTTTGTTCCGGGCACCAGCGAGGCGGGCCTGCTGCGCATGATGGTTGAGCAATTCCGGCGTACCTTAAGTCCGGAAAAGCAGGAGGCAGCACGCCGTCTCGGGTTATCCCTGCACCAACATGTCACCCTGGCTTCCCTGATCGAAAAAGAAACCGGCGTGGTCGATGAGATGCCGCTGATCTCATCCGTATTTCATAACCGACTTGCCATCAACATGCGGCTGCAAACCGACCCAACGGTCATCTATGGCGTTGATGATTATTCCGGCTTTATCACCCGTCGTCACCTGAACACCCCGACCCCCTATAATACCTATATCATCTACGGTTTGCCGCCGGGACCGATTGCCAGCCCGGGCCGTGCCGCTCTCCATGCTGCCGTCTTCCCCGAGGAAACAGACTACTATTATTTTGTCTCACGTGGCGACGGTAGCCACCACTTTTCCCGCACCCTGCGCGAACATAACAACGCTGTTCAAAAGTATCTGCGCAACCGCCGCTGAAAACTATGATTTTATCCACAAAAAAAACCCGGAAGAACCGGGTTTTTTTTGTGCTTGCTATATTGAGCGCTGATCAGACACGTTCAACCTGAACCGCTGTACGATTATCGCCATCGGCCAGCAGGCCGCTAATCCCGGCTGCGCTGAAGTTGGCACTGACGTAGATTAAACCTTTGGGAACTTTCGGGGAAATGCGAACCCGGGCTACGGCAGAAGCGCCGGTGACACCGGTTACCTTGAGCTTTTCATCGTCACGCACAGCTACCTTTTCGGCATCTTCCGCACTGATATTCAGCAGGGCTTCCGCTTCCACTTCACAGATCGCCGGAGCGAATGTCGTCGTGGCACCAAAATGGGCCATGGAAGAACCGACCAGTAACTGCAACCCCTTAACTTCATCCTTGGAACTGATGGGCTGATAGACCAGACTCTTGTCAGCCACTTGCCAGGCTTGTTTCAGACTCGAATGCCAGTCTTTGCTGGCAAAGGAAATATCCTGGTAGAGGTCGGTCAACGATTGAATCTCCTGAATCACCGCATGCTGGTTATACAGAGTGCTGGATTGGGTTAAGCGACCAATCAGCTCAGCAAAAATCACGGCATCCGCACGGCTCTCTCCCACTGGATGCAAAGCCTGACGCACGGGACGAACCGTTTGATCGAGAGAAGTGAAGCTCCCATCTTTTTCCGCAAAGGTAGCACCTGGCAGCAGGATCTTGGCTAGTCCACTGACCACCGAGGGGAAGACATCCTGAACCACAAGGACCTCCACCTGCTGCAGCGCTTTAAGCCAGCGCTGGCTATTGGCGAACGATAGCGGATTGACTGCGGCCAGATAAAGGAGACGGATATTGCCCGCTTCGATTTCCTTGAGAGTAATGTCGGCATCCATCCCACCTTCCGGCAACGTACAGCTCCAGGCTTTCTCAAAGGCTTCTTTCTTTTTTCCGTAGGGCTGGTATCCGGGCAGCGATTCGGGATAAACGCCCATATCCAGCAGGCCCTGGGTGTTGCCTTTTTCGTCGATGGGAAAGATCCCACCTTCACTACGCAGGGCACCACAGATAATCGCCAGATTGCTGATGGCTGCTGCTTTGGCGACCCCGTTGATGGACCGGTGAATATCACCACCGAACACCACTGCGACATTGGCAGCATTACCGATCAACTTAGCTGCTTCCTGCAATTGTTGCAGGCTGATGCCGGTTGTGCTGACAATCTGATTCAGATCGATCTTGGCCAGATCGCTTTTAAGTTCATCGAGATTTTCCACCGTCAGCTTGAGGTAGTCGTTATCGACCAGGTCGCCCTCCAACAATAACTTGGCCAGACCCTGGGCCAGTTCGATATCACTACCAGGCTGGTAAGTCAGCTGGCTGTTGGCGAACGGGGTCAGATGGATTTGACGCATATTGGCAATAATCAGCTTACCATCACCGCGGCGCACCGCATTCTGAATCTGCCAGTCGACGGCAGGGGCTTCAGCACTGGGGTCAGCGCCGAATACCAGTACTGCATCAGCACGCCCAATCACTTCGAGGCGATTACTGGCACCACGCAGACCAATTCCCTTGTTCAGGGCGCGCAGTGAACGCAAAGCACCAAAGCGGGCTTCAGAATCAATATTGTTACTTCCAATAGCAGCGCGGAACATTTTCTGGAACAGGTAGTTTTCTTCGTTGCTTAAGCGTGGTGAAGACAATCCGGCAATGGCTGCGGGACCATGATCTTTTTTGATCCGATCAATCTCTATAGTCAGATAACCCAGGGCCTCATCCCAGGAGACCGTTTTTTCACCAATCCGGGGGGCGGTCAAGCGCTTGACATTGTTGACATAGCTGTAGCCGAAAAAACCACCGATACACAGGGTTCCCTGATTACTGGTGGTGTCGTCATCGGAGGTAATCCGATAAATTTCATTGTTTTTGACATGGATATCGATCTGGCACTGGCTTGGGCACAAGGTGCAGATTGAACTTGTTTTGCGTAGTTCCCATGGACGAGCCTTAAACTTGAACGGCTTGGAGATCATGGTGCCGGTGGGGCAAACCGCAACGCAGTTACCGCAATAAATACAATTTTCGACGCGCTTGTCGATGTAGGCGCGGTCACCCTTGTCGTTTACAAACAGGGCATCTGCAGCCACCAGTTCATGACAGACCTTGACGCACTTCTCACACATGATACAACGCGAAGGAACCTGCTGAATCAGCGGCCAACGGTCGATGGTCGGCGGATTGACATCTTCCGATTTAAAATGTTGACGATTGACTCCCAGTTCAAAGCAGGTGTCCTGCAGATCACACTCACCGCCGGCATCACAGACCGGACAGTCGAGGGGATGGTTGAGCAGAATCAACTCCATGATCTGCTTACGTGCCTTGGTCAGAGCTTCTGACTGGGTGGTGACAACGATCCCTTCCTTGACCGGGGTGTTACAGGCAGTCATGGGGCGATCGACTCCGGCAATTTCCACCGCACAGATACGACAAGCACCTGTTGTCGAAATTTTTTTCAACCAGCACAGGGTCGGAATATGAATATTCAGTTGGCGCGCAGCCTCAAGAATCGTTGCGCCCTTGGGGACGCTTGTCGACTTGCCGTCTATCGTCAGGTTGACCATATTGTGTTCACCTCAAATACTGGCGGATGTCATTCCGGCGTGTCATCACAGACACCGCCACACCCGGCCATCGTGTGTTTTATTGAATTGCAATCATTGAAACCCGGTAGCAGCGCAGGCAACGCTCAGCTTCCTGTACGGCCACGGTATCAGTGTAACCAAGCTCGACCTCGCTGTAGTTCCCTTTCGAAGCGCGTTCAGGACCATGAACCTCAGCCTGATGAAAACGATCGACGGCATCAAGCCAGGAAACCTTTTCGTTTTTATCGTAGACACCCAGATTCGACAGAATGTCCTCATGGAACTCCTCGTCAGTCAGGTAGGCTTCCCCTTCTTCAAGCCAGCGCTCAATGACCTTGGCGGCACGGTGGGCATTGCCAACACAGGCGACCACGGTCAGAGGCCCGATCTCGGCATCGCCGGAGGCAAAGACACCGTCCATATCGGTGACCAGAATCCGCGACAGGGGATTGCCCATGGGATCGTTAAGATCACGGCCATCAGCATTTTTGAGCGGCACATACTTGGTCACCACGGTATTCCACTTGGTGATACCGATGCCGCTGTCCTCGCTGATAAAAGACAGCTCCGGATCCTGGCCAATGGCCGGAATCAGGGTGTCGCACTCAACCACAAACTCGCTCCCCTCGATCGGCTGTGGACGACGGCGTCCGGAGTCATCCGGCTCTCCCAGTTCCATGCGCACACATTCAACACCAATGACGCGTCGCTGGTCATCTACCACAATTTTTTTCGGCAGAATCAGAAACTCAAACTGCACCCCTTCTTCTTCGGCACCGTCAATCTCCCATGAATCGGCAGGCATTTCATTGCGGGTCCGACGATAAAGCAGAATGGCATCCTCGGCACCTTCACGCAGGGCCACCCGTACGCAGTCAATCGCCGTGTTACCACCACCGACAACACAGACCTTTTTCCCCATTCCGGTCGGTTTGCCCATATAGGCTTCACGTAGAAATTCAATGCCGCCGGCGAGAAAGCCCTGATAGCCTTCTTTTTCCCCTTCAACCCCCATTGGTTTCGATTTGTGGGCGCCGGGAGCCAGCAACACCGCGTCAAATTTCTCTTTAAGTTCCATCAGACTGATGTCACGGCCGACATGGGTGTCGTAGATGATCTCTACCCCCATAGAGCTGATGATATCGATATCGCGCTGGAGGATATGGCGCGGCATCCGGTAAGCCGGGATCCCGACAGCAATCATGCCGCCACCAAAACCTTCGGGCAGAGATTCATAGATGGTGCAGGGGTAACCCTCCATCGCCAGATAATAGGCAGCAGCAAGACCGGCCGGACCGGCGCCTACAATGGCAACCTTTTTACTTTTACGCGGCTTGGGCTGCATCGGCGGCTGGTGGTTATGCTTCCATTCATAATCAGAGGCTGTGCGCTTGAGAACCATGATACTGATCGGATTATCGACATTGGCACGGCGGCAGGCAGTTTCGCAGGGGTGGGGACAAACACGACCGCAAACTGACGGCAGGGGCATACTTTCACGAATCACCTCAAGGGCTTCGCCGAACTGGCGATCCTTGATGGCTTCAATATAGGCAGGGATGTCGATGTGAGCAGGACATTTGTCCTGACAGGGGGCCGTCAGTTTGACCTTGTAATCAACCGCCACCGCTTTAGGTGGAGTACCATTAATGTAGGCAAGATAATCATCGCGGAAGTGTCTGACCGTATCAACGATGGGAACGGCTGAACTGGGGCACAGGGTACATTTGCAGTTCTGCAACAATTCGGCAATCTGCTCTATGGTTTCCAGATCGCTCTGTTGCCCTTTACCGGAGACGATCCGCGCCATGGTGTCCTGCATCACGCGAGTCCCCTTTTTGCCGGGTGAGCACTTGGCACAGCAGAATTCCTCCTGCACCCGGCGGGCATAATCAGCCGCCATGGCAACGACATCGACATTAGGATCGTTGAGAATCAGGCCATCCCAGCCCATAAAGGCGGCAATTTCTTTCTGGCCATCAAAGGTTACCGGAAGTTTCTTTTTGGCGACCGGCACTTCGGTATCGCCGCCCTGGCGATTATCAACAACCTGTCTCCCCCAGCTGGAAAATGTAACTTTCGACAAACCGGCCTCCTTTGACCTGCTTCGACCTCCCGCAAAAAAGGAAAGCCGAGAACCCCGTTAATTGGGAGAAAAGCCAGATTTTCTGGCAATTTTTAGCGCTCTGGATCGTATACAGTATGCAGGTAGATAACACAAACCAGGGTTTTAAATCAAGCCAATTTTCCCGGAAAAAGACAGGGAAACCAGCACAAAGACAAACAAAAACACATTGTTGGAATTAGCGCTGAGGGCCTACCGGTTCCACGGCAAGAGTGGTGGCGGGTTGCTGATTAGCCACACCGCTTCAGCAGCAAAGCGACCTGGCTGTTTCTGCCATTGCTGCTCCCAGGTCCAGCGCTCAATCCGGCTGGAGGGAAGGCGATAATAGTCTAGCTGATAAACGACCTCGGCAACACCTTCGGTCGCGCCCGGTTGGATATTTTGGATCTGACTGTCCACCACGAACAGGTCAGGATCTTCCCTGAACTGCTCCAGAAACCCTGGTCGCTGCTCTGCTTCGACATACCCGGCGGCTCCATGCCAGTCCTTCCAACGCATGGCTTCGCTAAAACGCTCAGTGAGCTGCGGCAGGTTCGCCGTCTCGCCACCGGTCAAGGCTGCGCAACCGGACAACAACAAACAGGCGCTGGAGAATAACAACAACAAACGGCGCATGAGGCTCTCCCATTATTTGCAGGTAACCATTCAATTTATAGGCAAGGGGCATCGAGGATCCTGTGCTGAACAGATATTTTTGCAGATTGAATCAGCCCCGCGCCGCCAGTGCGTTAGCACGCAGTTGACGAATGGTGGCGGCGTAATCAACGGCCCCAAAAACCGCACTGCCGGCAACGAAGACATCTGCACCGGCCGCAGCAATTCGCTCGATGTTATCGATCTTGACGCCGCCGTCGACCTCCAGCTCAATCGGCCGGCCCAGCTGATCGATGCGTTGGCGCAGTTGCGCAATCTTCGGCAGACAGCTCTCTATAAACGACTGACCACCAAAACCCGGATTGACCGTCATCAGCAGCACCAGATCAAGATCCGGCAGAATCATATCGAGGGTCGTCAGGGACGTCGCAGGATTGAGTGAGACCCCCGCTTTTTTGCCAAATGAACGAATCAGCTCGATGGTGCGATGCAGGTGGGTCGTCGCTTCGACGTGCACCACAATGAGATCGGCACCGGCTTTGGCAAAATCTTCAACGTAACGATCCGGCTGTTCAATCATCAGATGGACATCAAGGGGCAGGTCGGTAACCCGTCGTACCGCGTCGACCACCAGCGGGCCGATGGTGATGTTGGGAACAAAATGACCATCCATGACATCGATGTGAACATAATCGGCTCCCGCCTGGTCAATCGCACGGATTTCATCACCAAGGCGGGAAAAGTCGGCAGACAGGATCGAGGGGGCAATTTTCATCATGATAACATCCTTGTTAGACTACTCTGTACGGCGCAACCGCGCGGCAAAAAAAGCGTCCATCCCCCCATGCTGATGGGGGTAGGTGCGCATTGTCCCAGCTGAGGCAAACAGGGGAGCCCAGTGCGACGGCGATTGATCGGTCAACGGGTCAAGGGTGAAGGTTGGGTGCTCAGCGAGAAAATGATCAATCACATCATCAGACTCAATCTGGCTGAAACTGCAGACCGAATAGAGCAACAGCCCACCGGGTCGTACTAAATTGGCCGTCCGGGCGAGCAGGCGCTGTTGCAACGCGGCCAGTTTTCGCAGATCGGCTGCCGTCTTGTTCCAACGCCCTTCCGGATTACGCCGCAGCACACCAATTCCACTGCAGGGAGCATCGAGAAGGACGCGATCAAAGCTTTCCGGCAGCAAAAAATCAGCCGGGATGGTCATGTCCCAGGCATGGGTGCTGATATGGCTGCACCCCAAGCGGCGCGCCCCCTGTTCAATCAGTTCGACCCGCTGATGCGATTTATCAACAGCGACAATCTCCGCCTGATTGGCAGTCAGCGCAGCCAGGTGGGTGGTTTTTCCCCCGGGGGCGGCACAGGCATCGAGAATGCGCTGACCAGGGCGAGCATCAAGCAGATGCGCTATCAACATGCTGGCCTCATCCTGGACCTGATAGAGTCCCTGATCATCCCCCGGCAGTCGCTGCTCACCGCGCCGCTCCAGTATCACCCCTTCCGGCGCAAAGGCGCAGGGGCTCGCCTCGTGACCGGCAGCACCGAGCAGGTCGAGAAAACTGTTACGGTCAGTGTTAAGGGTGTTGATGCGGACGCTCTGTCGCGGTGGTTGGGCCAGGGCTTCACCAAGGGCGCGCGCCTGCTCATTGGGCAAGAGGCGCATCACCTCTTTTGCCAGCCAGGTCGGCAGGCTGCAGACCCGCTCCAGATAGGGACGAATCTGTTGGGGCTGAGGCCAGGGGATGTCGGCGCGGCCCCGATCAAGAGCACGCAGTACACCATTGAGGATGCCGGTGAGGCTGCCCTGCCCTAGCTTGCGCGCCAGCTCGACCGTGGCATCAACTGCCGCATGGGATGGCACCCGGTCCATCTCCAGTAACTGATAAGCGCCGATACGCAGCAACCACTGGACCTCACTTTGTAAGCGCGGCAAGGGCTGGTTGCAAAAACAACTGAGGGCAAAGTCGATGCGGCCACGTAAACGTAATACGCCATACACCAGTTCGGTGACAAAGCGCCGGTCGCGCTGGTCAAGGGTACAGCGTCTCAATTCACTGTCGAGGGCCAGATCCGAGTAGGCACCATCGGCTACGCGCTGCAAGACGACATAGGCCAGATGACGGGCGTCCTGTTGAGGGGTACGTATCAAGGGGAGGGTTATCCTTCAACATCATCAACGGCAGGGGCCGGTGACTCCAGACGGGTGCCGACCGGCAACGGACAACCACTGAGGAACTCACGCGCCGCCAGACGTTTTTTTCCCGGCAACTGCAATTCACCGATCACCAGCGCACCCTGACCACAGGCAATCCGTACTCCACCGGCATCCGCACTCAAGACCTCGCCCGGCGCACCGTCGACCGCTTCATCCACCCCGGTACGGGCGACTTTGAGGACCTGACCAGCCAGATAACTGTAGGCACCTGGCCAGGGATCGAGGCCGCGCACCTGATTGTGAATCTGACGGGCACTACGGTTCCAGTCGATCAGGCCATCATCCTTGCTCATCATGGGGGCATAGGTACTTAATGCATCGTCCTGCTCTTGCGGGGCCAACTGACCGGCGCAAATCAGTTGCAGGGTTTCTTCCATCGCCTCACGCCCGAGTAGCGCGAGGCGGGCATGGACCTCTCCGGCCGTTTCATCCGGGCCGATAGGTGTGCTGCGCTTGACCAGCATGGCGCCGGTATCCAGCCCCACATCCATCAGCATGGTGGTCACCCCGGTCTCACTTTCGCCATCGACAATCGCCTTGTTGATCGGTGCGGCACCACGATATTTGGGCAGCAGCGAGGCGTGAACATTGATGCACTGAAAGCGCGGGATGTCGAGGACCGATTTGGGCAGGATCTGACCATAGGCCACCACCACAATCAGATCGGGAGCCAGTTGGCGCAATTCCTCCACCGCCTCGGGCTTGCGCAGACGCTCGGGCTGAAACACCGGCAACTGATGCGCCAGGGCAAGCTCCTTGACCGGCGATGCTGCCAGTTTCTTACCACGCCCTTTAGGGCGATCAGGTTGAGTATAGACCCCGACCAGATTGACGCCGGCAGCGAGCAGTCCCTGCAACGTCGGCAGGGCAAACTCCGGGGTTCCCATAAAAACGGTACGAATCTGCTCAGGCTTCATGTGCTACTTCCCGCTCCTGGAGCATCTTCAGATATTTTTTCTTGAAGATCGAGCGCTTCAGTGGCGACAAGCGGTCGACAAAAAGGATACCGTCCAAATGATCGATTTCGTGCTGAATCCCAACTGCCAGCAGTCCATCAGCATGACGCTCATGAACCTGTCCGGTCGGGTCCTGGTAACGCAGGGTCACCTCCTGATGACGCTTGACCGCTGTACAGAAACCGGGTATCGACAGACATCCCTCTTCTTCATATGATTCCCCTGCGGCCGTGATAATTTCCGGGTTGGCAGCAATAACCAGATCGGCCGGTTCGTCGGAGCCTGAACAGTCCAGCACAATCAGGCGCATCAGTTCACCGACCTGGGGCGCCGCCAGTCCGACACCGGGCGCATCATACATGGTCTCGACCATGTCCTGGGCCAACTGTCTCAGCTGCTGATCAAAAACCGTCACCGGTGCTGATTTTTTTTTCAGCAGGGATTCGGGATAATGGAGTATCTCGCGAATTGCCATTCTTTATGCCTCCATCCGGCAAAAAGGCCGGAATTGGTTATTTTATGTGTCGCGCTGTACAATAAGTCACTGCTCCTGCACAACCTATGATTTTAGAGACATGTGCCGGCGGGGTCAACAGTAATGGTAGCGG
>JAWOFG010000165.1:0-4886 GCA_046482365.1 Pelovirga sp.
CGGGGTTTTCCGATAATACAAAACTCATCGGACAAACGAATGCTAACCCATAGAAGTCAATTCAGCAGATGCCGGTCGATGAAAGTTCTTAAACCAAGAACTTTCATCGACCGGCATCTGCTGAATTGACTTCTATGGGTTAGCATTCGTTTGTCCGATGAGTTTTGTATTATCGGAAAACCCCGCTGGCATCGCCGGACGGGGTTTTCGTGTTCAACAAGTCGTGAGTTATGAGACAGCAAAAATACTTTCATCATATGACGATATTTAAATCAGTGTTTGACAACAGACACCTGGAGCCAGACGGTACAGAGTTCATTGATCAGATCAATAAATTTGTCAAAATCGGCCGGTTTGGTAAAAAAACCATCGGCACCACACAGGTTGGCCTCAGATCGTTCTTCTGCCAAGTCAGAAGTCGTCATGATAACAACGGGGATTGTCTGCAATACCGGATCTTTTTTGATGATGGACAGAACCTCAATCCCGCTGAATAGCGGCATGCTCAAATCGAGAATAATCAGTTCGGGGCTAGGAGATAAAACTGTATCTGCATATGATCCGCTGTTATAGAGATAATCAAGGGCGGTTTTACCATCTCCAACCTGCATGAGTTGCACATCAGGAAAGTTTCTTTGAATTGATCTGCGAACAATTGCCGCATGGGATGGATCATCCTCTGCATGCAATATGAGCTTGGTTACCGCGTTTGTCATATGTTCGCCCTTTATTTGATCAGCGCCTCAGGCAGGGTAAACATAAAACAACTTCCTTGTCCCTCACCAGCCGATTCGACCCAGATACGCCCTTGATAGATGGAGACAATCTTTTTCACCAGGGCCAGTCCCAGACCACTGCCGTCGCTACCCGGATTGAGCTGGGAAAACAGATTGAAGATGCGCTCGCTGTGCTCGGGCGGAATCCCCATGCCGTTATCGCGCACGTAAAAGACCACATCCTGCGCCGCTTGCTGTGTTCCCCCGATCTCAATCTGCGGATGAGTCTGGTCGCCCATATATTTGACGGCGTTTTCAATCAAATTCTGCCAGAGTTGTCCGAAATGCAAGGGATCACCATGCAGCTGATAAGGCATTTCGTTGATTACCACCTGAACTTGTTTCTGTTGCAGTATGCCAGCGACTGTTGATAAACAGTCTTCAACTTCTTGACTCACAGCCAGGGTTCGAGCCTGGGTATTTTTTCTTCCAATGCGAGAATAATTCAGCAAGACATCGAGTAGCTGCTGCATCTTGTCGGCGGCATTGGAAATATAGTTCAGATCTTCGTTAATTTGTGATTGATCGGTGCTCAGCAGATCCTGCCGGAGCAATTCTACATAGGTTCTCACGGTGACCAGGGGACTTTTTAGATCATGGGAAACGCTGTGAACAAACTGTCCCAGTTCCTGGTTTTTCTGCTGTAGCTCTAACTGAGCCTGCTTGCGCTCAGTGATATCGCGCACTACACGGACCACATAAACAATATGCCCATGTGAATCACGTACTGGCCGCACATAGTTTTCGGTCGAAAATACGGTTTCATCCTTCCGGCGCATCTCAAATTCTGTCAGGTAGTGACCATGATCGGTAATTGCTGCGATGGCTTCATGTCCAAACCTTTCAAAATCTTCCTGGTCGACATACATAAAACGCGTGTCTTGTCCAAGTATTTCTTCGCTAGGGTAGCCAAACATTCTAGCAGTGGCACTGTTGCACTCAATAATCTGCCTCGTCTCGGGGTCGACCAGAACAATGGCATCATCAAGCGAAGCATAAATAGCCTCAATCCGATTAAGTGATTCCTGTAACGCGTCCTGTGCTTCTTTACGTTTAGTGATATCCTCAAAGGTCGCATATACCTGATAAGGAGAGTTTTCTCCTGGTTGGAATAATGGTATGGCGGTAATGTTCAGCCAAACATGTCTATTTTCATCCGGGTGAAAAACACCCTTGATTGTCGGACCGACTATTTGTCCCGTACGCAAGGCGACCATGGTTGGATGAGCCTCGCCCGATACTTGTGTGCCATCTTCTTCAATCATTTGCCAGCGCGGATCCATGGACGTTTTGCCCTGCATTTGCTCAAAAGTAAGTCCGAGGATTTTTTCGGCCGCCGGGTTAGCTGAGAGAATGACGCCGTCAGATGCTTGATAGAGGACACCTTGGGCCATGGTTTCAAACAGGCGGCGGTATTTTTCTTCGCTTGCTTTAAGCTTTTGTTCATTCTGCTTGCGCTCGGTGATATCCGTGTTGGTCCCTATGAAGCGTAATGGCTTTCCACTTTCATCGTAATCAACAATCTTGCCTCGGGAAAGTATCCACGAGAAGTCTCCATCCTTTCGAGGAAAACGGAATTCCACGGAATATTTAGCCGTTTCTCCGGACAGATGGTCATTAACAGCCTGCTTGACGGCAGCCCGGTCTTCCTCGTGGATAAGCTCTATGAAATCCTTAAAAGATTGAAGAAACTCGTTAGGGGCGCAACCAAGCATGGTGTAAAAGATCTCATTAAAGGAGGTTTTGTTATTCTTGATGTCCCAGTCCCATAAACCGTCCCTGTTTGCCTCCAAGGCCACAGAGAGGCGTTCTTCACTTTCTTTCAGGGCATGAGTTGTACGGACATGGTCGGTGATGTCGACGGCATAATGAAGGTAGATGTTCTTATTGATCGCGACCCAATAAGTGTCAAGTTGCCGATCAAAGGATAGGACGTTAGGATCATTTTCTTTTGATTGGTTCTGAAGGGCCTCATTCGCAAGGCAAAAGGTGCATCTTATCTCAGGGGCGTCAGGGTTCTCCTTGCTCAATCTCAGATGCTCACAACTCAAAAAGGTACTTTTGGCAAATTCTTTCCAGCAGTGGTCTCCAACCACTGCACCAATCTCAAGGGCTATTTTGTTAGCGGCGAGCACAGTTCTTTCTGAATTAATGATCATGGCAGGGTGAGGAAGCGCGTCGATGACGGCCTGACTGACGGACAGAATTAAATCTTGATCCATATTTCCCTTTCTCCCTTGGGTTCTTCTCGCCGCGGTGATCAATTTGTCGCCTCTCAAATCAGCTTTCAAAGAAGGCTGTTATTTGCTCATATCTATGAGCCGACGTTGCTGGTCGGTCAGGCTTTGTCAGCCTGACCGACCCCCGCCTCCCGTCTCGTTCTGCGTGATTAGCTGATTCAACATAATCATTGTCAGCGAATAGCGTAGTCACAGACCTGCCACAAGCCGTTGTCGTGCTTCAGCAGAAGGATTTCTTTCGCTTCCGCCTTGTGCTCGGTACGGGCAGTGTACTGTACCAACCGATAGTCACCATCCGGCAGGTTCGGAAAGGTTGTCACAGAACGGACGGCAGTCAGTGTTCGCTCTTCGACTTTACCGAGCATGGCTTGGGAAAGCTCCATCATCGTCATCCACTGATGCCGTTCGTTGGCCAGACGTAGCAGAGGCGATGCCAGATCGTAGGCCTGCTCGAAGTCACTCACATCAATCTGCCAAACAAAGCTGGCAGATACCTGCTCAGCATCCGCTGACAGCAGGTTGGCAGTGGCGGTTGTTGCCAACATAAAACCGCAAAATATGGTCAAAACAATAGTGCGCATGGAGCCCCCCCTTAGTGACTGTATGGAAAATGAAACACAGATCTCCCCATGTCCAAGTATTTATAACTTAGTCGCAAGTATAACCACGTCAACTGACTAAAATCTGACTGGGAGGGATAAATGGGCAAGTTTGTGCGAAAAAATTTAGCAAAACAACGAGTACTGTTGTTTTATTGTCCATTTTCCTGATGAAAAATGCCGATAGAGCAAGGGTTCTTATGGTTGAAACCATACTAACCGCATCTTATAAATCATCTCGTATTATCTGGCGGGATGATATTGGTATGAATGCGTAGTTACTGGAAACCCTGCATTACCATAAATGCCGCCGGGTGCGCCAGGCGGCATTTATGGTCGTGAACTTTAAGGCGGACTTTCATTTATGAGTAGCTAATCTTCAGTATTCAACCTTGCCGCTTTTAGGTCCTTTCCAATCAAAAGAAACAATCTTTCCGTCTTTCCAGCCAATATCAAAGGTTCTTACGGTACCTGCGGCTGTTTCAGATTTTTCACAGCTTTCAACCAGCACTTCGGCTGTATAGAGAACCGTTCCATCTTTTTTCTCGGTGTTTGTAATTTTAGATGCTCCTAGATTACAGGCTTGCAAAGCTTCAGGTACGATTCCCGATGTTGAGGAATATTTGTCCACAACCATTGCAATTTTTTCTTTTGAGCTCAGGGCCCCCATTAATTCTTTCATTTCTGGGTCAACGGAGTTACTGCACCCAACTATAAATATCAATACGGCCAAGCTGATTAAAAGATTTTTCATACTATTTCTCCTCTAATTGGTGTTTTTTTATCTTCTAAACCAATAAATGGTTGTCGTCATTTTTTTCTACCCCACTGTTTGCGTGCAGGTTCTTGATCTATGGTAACGATCAGGCTGTTGACATTGCCAGCAGTGGCTGCGCGCTTTTTTCAATATCCTCACCTATGATGACCAGAAAGTTTCCCCCGGGTAGTTCTTCGTCTGTCGGGATCAAGCTGTGAGATCCCGGCACATACTGATAATAGTAGTTAGCTTGGTTGTCTGTGAATTGAACAACACCTTTAATTCTAAGGACTTTTTCTGACAACTTTGTCGCTTTTGCAAGGAACAAGTCCTTATTCAGAGGAAACTTCAATTCAACTAATATGCTGGAAATATTTTGACTGTCATGAGTATGGTGCTTCGTCGTGTTGATCAGTTTGAGGCTGTCAGCCAGTTGGGTATTTCCGGTCAGGTTGACACCATAAAGTTGCGGAGCTGAAAAGTTTCCATGGTTACCCTGATGAATTGTCACAAA
>JAWOFG010000044.1:0-6498 GCA_046482365.1 Pelovirga sp.
ATCAGGATCAGCCATGTATTGAACTGGGCTTTACCGCTGGCGGGCCGGAGACCATTTTCTTTGTGCGTGATAATGGCATGGGTATCGCCCCCGAATACGCCGACACCGTTTTCGGGCTCTTCAATCAACTAGATAAGAATGCCCCCGGTAATGGTCTTGGCCTGACTCTGGTCAAAAACATTGTCGAACAACACCATGGGCGGATCTGGTTTGAATCAGCAGGGATCGGCACCGGCTGCTGTTTCTACTTCACCTTGCCAACCACAGCCTCAGCCGGAGGCAACAAATCATGAGGCTCACCACCACGGCATGGTTCCTGGCAGCCATCCTGTTTGTTCTACCACTGCAGGCCCATACTGAACCGATCAGCGCCTTTGAGTTATTCCGTCAACACAGCGCCATGATGCTGCTGATCAAACCCGACTCAGGACAGATTATTGATGCCAACGAGGCGGCTGTCGCCTATTACGGTTATTCTTATGAGCAGTTGCTGGAGTTGAATATCCAGCAGATCAACTCCCTGGGACCGGTGGAAACGGAACAGGAAATTCGCCGGGCCGAGCGGGGACAGCGCGCCTACTTTGTGTTTCACCACCGCCTCGCCGATGGTGCTATCCGGCCGGTTGAAGTCTATTCTTCTCCTCTGGATATCGACGAGCGCAGGCTGCTGGTATCCATCATTCATGACGCTTCGGATCGGGAAAATCTTAAAGAAAGCATCGTTCAAAGTGAATCCCGGTTGCGTTATGCTGAACAGGTTGCCGGACTGGGACACTGGATCTTGGATCTGGAGAACAACAGCTACCGGTTTTCTGAAGGGGCCCTGGAATTGCTGGGGCTTGAACATCCTGTTCAACCGGTACCAACCCTGCGGCAGAGGATTCTACCGGATGAACGGGCAAATATGATCGCCGCCCACGAGCGTCTTGTGCGGGAAGGTATCCCCTATAATGTAAACTTCCGCTTTGAGCGCCCCGATGGTCGGATCATCGATCTGAACTCCCAGGGGATTTACGATGCCCGGGAAAATCAGGTTTTCGGGATTCTTCACGACACCACCGACACCCGGGAAGCCATGCGGATGCTTTCCTCCCGTACCGCCTTTTTCAATCGCCTTGCGGTCGCTGTCGTTATTGTTCTGCTCGGAATTGTTGCCCTGCTTTATTATGCTGTGCGACGCAGTAAAAATGCCGAGGCCGCCCTGAAGGCCAGCAAGTCGCAGCTGCAGGAAAACTTTGAAATGACCGAACTCCTTCTTAATTCCACTGCGGAGGGGATTTACGGGGTCGATCGCCTGGGAATCTGTACCTTCTGCAACAGCGCCGCACTGAAGCTGCTGGGCTATCGGCGCCAGGAGGATCTGATCGGCCACAATATTCATGACAGGATCCACCACAGCCATGCCGATGGCAGTCCATTTCCGGCAGAGGAATGTCCTCTTTCTACCAACCTCGATAAGCAGATCCACAGTGCTGATGAACTGTTCTGGCGCGCCGACGGCTGTGGCGTCCCGATCGAATATCGATCGTATCCAATGCAACGCCATGGTAAAAACATTGGCGCGGTTGTCACCTTCCTGGATATCACCGAGCGCAGGGCCCAACAAGCAGCGCTAAAGAGCAAAAACCAGGAGATGGAGAATTTTGTCTACAGTGTTTCCCATGATCTGAAAAGCCCGCTGGTGACCATCAAGTCTTTTCTGAGAATGCTGCAGCAGGATCTTCAGGAGCAGAAACAGGAGCAGATTGATGAGGATCTGCGCTATATCAATGGTGCCGCCGACCGGATGGATAATCTGCTGGCCGGGCTGCTCCAGCTCTCCCGTATCGGCCGGATCGAAGGTCCACCACAAACCTTCAAGGTGGCCAAGCTGGTCGAAGAGACACTGGTCTCCCTCTCCGGTCTGCTACGGGAAAAACAGATCAACGTGCGGGTCGAGGACCATCCTCACCAGCTCTATGGTGACCCGGTGCGACTCGGCCAAATCTGGCAGAACCTGATCGAGAATGCCGGAAAATATCTCGGGGATCAGCCGCAGCCGCAGATCGACATCGGGGTGGAAGAAAAGAACGGAGTTACCACATTCTTTGTCCGTGACAACGGGATCGGCATTGATCCACAACATGCACAACGGATATTTGCCCTGTTTGCCCAACTCGATCCCCAAAGTCCAGGCTGTGGCATTGGACTGCCGATGGTAAAAAAGATTGTTGAACTCTATCAGGGTAGGGTATGGTTTGAGTCAGATGGAAAAGATCAAGGTAGTTGCTTTTATTTCACCCTCCCCAAGGCCCTCAAATCTCACGAGGAGAAATGATGAACAAAGGTGAACCGATCGTTATTCTGCTGGCCGAGGATGATCCGGCCCACGCCGAGATCATCCGGCGCACCCTCAAAACCTCGCGCATTGCCAATCGCATGGAACATGTTGTTGATGGCCAGCAGGCGCTGGATTATCTCTATCGCCGGGAGCCTTTTACCGACCCCGATATTGCCCCGCGGCCGGGACTGATCCTGCTTGATCTGCGCATGCCCCGCATTGACGGCCTTGATGTGTTACGCCGGATCAAAGGCGATGCCGATCTGGCACGGATCCCGACGGTCATCCTGACGACCTCATCGGCCGAAACCGACATGGCCAGGGCCTATGACGCCCATGCCAACAGCTACCTGGTCAAACCGGTTGATTTTGACAAGTTCACCAGCATGATGGAAACGGTCGGTTTTTACTGGCTGATGTGGAACTGTAATCCATAAAACACACTGATCAGTTCAGGTTCCGGGGCCTATGATAAACCAAACCGCACATATCCTGATTGTTGATGATGAGCCTTCCCATGTCGCACTGATCCAGCGGTCCCTGCGCGACACCAACGATGCGGCAACCGTATCGATAGCGACCAGTCTGCAGGCCTGCCGTGAAGAAATTGCCCGCCGGCGCCCCGACATCGTGCTCCTTGACCTGAACCTGCCGGATGGCTCCACTCTGGCCTTTCTCGAACAGATTGCCGCGACAAACGCCTTTCCGGTGTTAATCATGACCTCTTCCGGTAACGAGACCCTCGCGTTCGAAGCCCTTAAGACCGGCGCCATCGACTATCTGGTAAAAAGTCCACAAGCCTTTGAAGATATGCCACGTACCATCGAACGTTGCCTGCGTGAGTGGCGTCTTCAGCAGGAGCAGCAGCGCGCCATTCATGCCCTGCGGGAAAGTGAGCGGCGTTTTCGCACCCTGCTGCAGGACATTCGCTCAGTGGCGGTTCAGGGGTACAGCGTCGATGGCACCGTCCACTACTGGAATCGCGCTTCCGAGGAGCTTTACGGCTATTCGGCAGCTGAGGCTTTGGGTCGGAATCTGTGTGAACTGATCATCCCCGCCGAGATGACCACTGAAGTGCAACGAAACATTGATAAAATGCGTCAAAGCGGTGAACCGGCGCCGTCGCAGGAATACCGGCTCAAACGCAAGGATGGCTCTGATGTGATGGTTTACACCAGCCATGCGGTCCTTGCTGAACCGGGCCGCACTCCGGAATTTTACTGCATTGACATCGACATCACCGAACGCAAAAAAAACGAGGCTCAACTGAATAAACTCAGCCAGGTGGTTGAGCAGAGTCCAACCATGGTCATCATTACCGACCTGAACGGGGTGATCGAATACGTTAACCCGTTTTTTTCAAAGGTAACCGGTTACACCGCCGGCGAAGTCATCGGCACCAGTTTTCAAACCTTCCAGCTCCATGGTATTGCACAAGAAGAGTACCGCAAGCTCTGGCAACAGCTTGAAGCAGGAGAAGACTGGCACGGAGAGGTACACAATAAACGCAAAAATGGCAGTAGCTATTGGGAACGCGTTCTGATTTCCCCCCTGCGCGACAGACAGGGAGAAATCTGCAACTACATCAGCATCAGAGAAGACATCAGTGCGCACAAGGAGTACGAACAGCAACTTCAGCATCAAGCCACCCACGATGCCCTCACCGGTCTGGTCAACCGTTCTTTGCTCAAGGATCGCATCACCCAGGCTGCCCATCAGGCGCAACGCAACAGCAAAGCGGCGGCAGTGCTTCTGCTTGATCTGGATGGGTTCAAGGCCATCAACGACACCCTAGGCCACAGCGTCGGTGACGAACTTCTCTGTGAGGCGGCAGCGCGACTGAAAAAAACTGTACGTGAAACAGATACGGTCGCGCGCCTGGGTGGAGATGAGTTCGTTGTTCTGTTGACGGAAGTTACCAGCCTCGAGGGGGTTGCGGTAATTGCCGAGAAAATTCTCACCTGCCTGAACAAACCCTTCCACCTTGCCGGGCAGCAACTTTCACTATCGGCCAGCATCGGCATCAGTCTCTGTCCACAAGACGCCGACGACAGCGACAACCTGATCCGCTTCGCTGATATCGCCATGTATCAGGCCAAAAAGAAAAAGGGGTGTTTTTCTTTTTACTCGTCCGATAGGAATATTGACTTTCAGCACCCTGTAAAGGAGTCGCGCTCATGACCGAATTGCGCAATTACCGCCGTATTCCGTTCCATACTACTGCAACGATCATTTGGGCTCAGGAACAATTCCCTTGTGAGTTGATCGATCTCGCCCTGCGCGGCGCCCTGCTGCAGACCCATCATGAGGTACCGATAAAGGTCGGCGAACGCGCCCGGGTGGAAATTGAACTGGCCAATTCGCAGCTGAAACTCTCCTTTGGGGTCGAGCTGATTCATCGTGAACAGAATCAGTACGGTTTCCTTTTTATCGACGCCGACGACGAGTCGTTAGCCCACCTGCGCCGTCTGCTGGAGCTGAACCTCGGCGATGACGAGCAGGTTGATCGTGAATTGATCCACTGGCTCCAGCACTCCGATCATTAGCAGACAAGCTTCTAACATAGAATCTATTCAGCACCGGATCGGGGGTCCTATGTCAAGGGACGCTTTTCGTTATCCATGACCGCTTGTTGTCGCCATCCATGGCGACAAACACCCTTGCCACAGGACCCCCGACCCCGTGTAAGGACAGTGCTGAATAGATACCTAAAATATTACTACTCGTTCATTTCACGCACTAATTGTGCTACCCAGCTTGCCAGACGTGATTCCGTCAACTCCGGCTGGTTGGTCACATCAAGGGGCAACCCAAGAAAAAAATCACCCTCGACAGCCGCTGACTGGTGATAGTCATAATCCTCATCGGGCCACTTACCGATAACCTCGGCACCGGCGGCCTTTGCCAGGTCGTGCAGAACCCGGATGGCGTCGACAAAGGCCTCAGGATAACCGACCTGATCTCCGATACCGAACAAGGCCACCTTTTTTCCGTTGAGATTGGACTCTCGCAGACACTCAAACGCATCATTCCAGTCATCCTGCAGGCGATCCTCCTCATCACACCAGCTTGATGACCCCAGAATCAACAGATCACAGGATTCAAAATCTGCCCGGGTTGCCTCGGCTACCGGATAGAGCTTTGCCGTCGTGATCAGTTCCGCCAGTCTTTGAGCAACGGCTGCCGTTTTCCCGGTGGTACTGCCATAAAAAACTCCAATTTTCATTATTTATGCTCCTTTTTTTCAAGGCTTTGCTTTGGATTGTTCCCGTCAATAATTCTTACAACAAGCCGATTCTTCCAGCAACCGTTCTAACAAAGCTGGGTCGTCTATGTGCACTTGGCCACGCTGGTAACTGATCCCATCCACCTGAACCAGACGCTGCAGACTACGCGACAGGGTTTCACGCGCCATCCCCAGCTCCTGGGCGGTCAGGCCGATGGGGCGCAGATCAACCACCAGGGATTTGTGCTGCATGCAACAGTGGGCATTATCGAGCTTGTGCAACAGGTAAGCGACCAGCTTGCTGTCACTTCCGGCGCAACGCGCCAAGGTCCGCAGGCTGCGCTCCTGCTCTACCTGCCTGGCCATCTGTTTGAGTAGGTTACCGTAAAAGCGAGCGTCACCCTGAAGCAGGCGGCGAAACCACTCCTGCGACCAGAACAACACCTGGGAACTGGTAGCACTGATAACAAAGCTGCTACAGCAGCGGCCACTGAGCAGAGAGGACAGACAAAAGAAATCCCCGGGCAGATAACGTTCAATCAGACACTCCTGGCCGTCAGGTGAGATCCGCAACAGATGCATTTCACCGTTCATGACAAAATGCAGGCGGGTTGACAGTTCTTCGTTATCGATTCGTCCCAGACGTTTTTTGTAGTCCCGACTGCGGGCCGCGTCCCCTATCTGTTGACAAAAAACATCACCGAGCCCTTCTAATAAGGGGGCCCGGCGCAGGCATGCCAGCTGTTTAATAGGTGTTTTCATGAAGCAAGCAGCAACGCAATAGGGCCATTGCCCGCAACTATACGACGATTGATGGCCTGCCGTTCGGCTCTAAAACGCTGATAAATTTTCAAACTACGCCCTGGTGGCCCATAAATCCGCCACAGACACCGACCTTGCCAGGGGCGACTCTTGCCGGAAATAAAGCCTCTGGCAGGTTTGACTCCGGCAA
>JAWOFG010000114.1:0-6541 GCA_046482365.1 Pelovirga sp.
ACGATCCGTTTCACCAACGCCAGCCCCAGTCCACTACCCTTGCTGTTGCGATCAAGTTTTTCAAACAGGCCAAAAATCTTTTGGTGAAATTCTATCGGGATGCCGGGACCGTAATCGCGGATGTAAAAAACAGGTTCAGGGCCAGATTCCAAACCGATGTCGATATGGGGGTTGTTATCTGTTATTCCATAGGTCAGGGCATTGTCAATCAGGTTCTGCCAGATTTCCAGCAGGCGCGACGGATCAGCATGAAGGAGCAGATCCGTGTCAACCAGACGTACCTGCGCGCCGGTCTCCTGGATCTGTCCCTGGACCAGCATCAGGGCATGTTCCAGCAACCCCTTCAGGGAGACCCTCTCCGGTTGGTCGGCAATCCAGCCCAGCCGTGACAGGCTGAGGAGATCGTCCAGCAGCATGCTCATGCGGTCAGTTGCAGTGCGCATATGATCAATGTCCTGATCAATTTTCTCCGTGTCGCCGGCGCGCATATCCTGTTCAAGAAAACCAAGGAAGGTTTTGACCGTCACGAGAGGGCTTTTCAAGTCGTGGGATACGGTATAGTTGAAGCGTTCCAATTCTTCCGTTCGTTGCTCGAGTTCAGCGGTGCGCTTGATCAGGGCCTGCTCCATTTGCTTACGTTCGGTGATCACCTCGCTGTACAGAATAATGCCGCCGATGGTGCCATCAATATCGTACCAGGGGCAACACGACCAGCGGGCATAATCCTTCTGACCATCTTCACGGATAAATTCGTCATCGTCACCTGCCAGGATTTCACCGGACAAAGCACGTTGATGAACGGTACGCCATTTTTCCGGAATATCGGGAAAAACTTCGTAGTGATGTTTGCCGATGATGTTTTTTCGGTCAACCCTGTACTCTCGAACAAAACGATCACTGACAAACAGAAAATGAAGATTGCGATCGAAGACGGCAATCCCATTGGGATCATGATGGATAATATACTGCATCAGATCGTGCCAGGATTTAAGGCGTTCCTTGCTCAGGTTTAGTTCTTGTTCAGTTTTTTTGACTTTAGTAATATCACGAATAATACCGACAGCGTGCCATTCTCCCTTGATCGCGACAGCAGAGAGGGAGAGCTCAATATCTAGTAATTCTCCACTCTTGTGATGTGCTTTCAGGTCTGTGGTTTGGCCGATGGCGTTCCCTTTGCCGGATCGTTGGAAGTCCTTGATGGCCAGTTGATAGTCGGGGAGATAATGTTCGGGAGCGAGCAGCTCATGGAGGGGTTGTTCGAACAGTTCTTGCGGGGAGTAGCCGAGAACCTGCTCACAAGCCGGATTGCAAAAGGTGATCAGGCCTTGAGGGTTCATCATCAGGATGGCATTGCGGGCGGCGGAGGTAACAGCGTGCAGCTGGGCCTGGCTGTCTTTACGGGCAGCTTCAGCTAACTTGCGCTCGGTACGGTCAATGACATTGCAGGCCAGACACTCTTCCCCAGGAAGTTTTTGCCCCTGCACTTCGACCAGCAGGGTTTGGTCGGTCTTGTTGATCAGGTCTAGGTCGAGAATCTTGCCCTCTGGGCTTTTGCAGAAGGTGGCAAGGCGCTGGCGTAGAACATTTGAACTGTCGTTGCTGCAATAATTTGCCAGATATTTGTGACGTAAGCTGCTTGCAGGATAGCCAAGCATCGCGGCGAAGGAATCATTAAGCTCCTGAATCTGGCCCTGGGTATCAATGGTGACGTAGCCGATGGAAGACTGGTGATAGAGGGCATTGAACCGCTCCAGGGTCTGTTGCAGGTGCTGCTGGGTTTCGCGCAGCTGCTGATTCTGCAGCTCCAGTTCGGCCTGATAGACACGCAGTTCGTGGAGAATCTCCATTCCCTGTTTGTCGGCGGGATGGCTCTGGGCGAGCTGGTGCAGGCGTTGTTCGGCCTTCAGGCGCAACTGCTGCAAATGGGGGTCCACTGGATCCGGCATGCCCTTAGTCCTTTCGCGGTTGACTGCTTGATGCAAGCAGGCTCAGATCAAAAAAAGGCAGAACAATACCGGCGTAAGCATCGGAGGCCATTTTGTAGAGGATGACGCTTAGCAGATATTCCTTACCGTTTTTATCGTAGACATGGTGTGCGCATCCTTTTTCCGAGGTCCGACAGAAGCCGATGGCTGAAGCCCCCAGACCGACAATGTAAAGAGGTTTATTCGGTGTTTCTGATGCTTTTTTGGACATCTATGTTCCCCTTAAGGACGGTCATGTTACTAAGCTCATCACCATCTTTAAATAACAGGCTTTTAAAAAGAATTTTCAAATTCTAGCCGAAGGGGAGCCTTGGAGCCAGTTATTTCTCTGCTTGGCAGGTATTTGTCCTGGCTTCACCAAGCAAGGTTCGCCGGTCGTAAGGGCCCTGACGGTTGAAAGTCAGCGCTTGCTGCCGGCGGAGGATGGCGGACGTTGGTACCAGCTGCTCATTGGCTGCCAGTTCGCCAACCAGAAAGGGATGTCTTCGGCGGGCATGGGTGGGGCAATTGCTGTGCCCTGGGCCAGATCGCAAACCAGGTCAAGCAGCATATTCCCCTGAACCGCCGTTTCAACCCCTTCGGCGATGACGTTACGGCGAAAGGCCGCTGCCAGCGCAATAATTCCCTGCAGGAGCGCCTGGTCTTCAGGATTGTCGGCCATATCATGAATGAAGCTTTGATCGATCTTTAAGGTCTGGGCCGGCAGACGCCGCAAATAGGTGAGGGAGGAATAACCGGTCCCGAAATCATCCAAAGCGACGTCGATGCCCATCTTGCTGCAGATGTTGATGGTGTCGGCAACTTCAGTCATATTGGACAGTTCGGCGGTTTCCAGAATCTCAAGGCTTAAGCTGCTGGGAGCAACTTCGGGATGGTTGGCCAGCAGTTTTTCGAGTCGGGTGACAAAGTCGGGCTGCTGGAAATGATAGGTCGTAATATTAACACTGACCGGTAAGGCATGTCCCTGCTGTTGCCATTTTGCTATCTGGCGCAGTGCTGTATCAATGACCCATTCTCCTAATATGATTCCCAGGGGTTCGTGCTCAATCGACGACAGAAAGAGGGAAGGCAGCAGCAGGCCGCGCCGGGGGTGTTGCCAGCGAATCAGGGCTTCAACTCCCACCACCTCACCTGTGCGCATGTTAACTTTCGGTTGATAGTACAGCACAAACTCCTGATTCTTCAGCCCCTGATCGATTTCATTCAGGTATTCGTGATGATCACTAAGTGCCCGATCCAGCCCGGCGTCATAGAGATGCCAGCGGTTCTTGCCGGACAGCTTGGCGCGATACATGGCTTGATCGGCTCGACGCAGCAATTGATCAGCAGCCAGGGTGTCTGAGCAGGAAAAAAAAGCAACACCAATACTGCTTGATACCTGTAGGGTTTGCCCTTGAAAGTCAACCGGCTGGGCGGCAGCAGCTAGTAGTCGCTTGATATAAGGGGTGCTGGAGTAAGTGTCGTCGAGATCATCAAGAATGACAACGAACTCATCGCCCCCAAAGCGGGCGATGGTATCACTAGCGCGCAGTGACTTTTTCATTGTTGCAGCAATGGTTTTGAGCAGATGATCACCGGCGGCGTGACCAAAGTTGTCGTTAATGGCTTTGAATCCGTCAAGATCAACGTAGGCAACAGCCAGATACTGACCGTGGCGTTTACAATGAGCAATTACCTGCTGTAGACGGTCATCAAAGAGTTTGCGGTTAGGCAGTCCGGTCAATGGATCGTAGTGTGCCAACAGCTCAAGTTGTTTCTGGTGTTCTTTAAGAGCACTGATATCGGTATGCAGAGCTACATAATGGCGGGTCTTGCCACTACTGTTGCGTACGTTGCTGAGAGTTAAAACCACGGGGACAATGCTGCCGTTTTTCTTGCGGTTGCATATTTCACCGCTCCAGTGGCCGTTCCCAATGAGTGAATGCCACATGGCGGCATAAAACTCAGGACCGTGCTCTCCGGATTTTAACAGGCGGGTATTGCGGCCGATGACTTCTTCGCGCTCGTAGCCGGTGATACGGCAGAAAGCCTGATTAACATCCAGGATTGTCCCTTCAGGATCAGTAATCACAACCCCTTCTCGGGCGTGAATAAAAACCGTTGCCATTTGTTCGAGGGCGACATTGGTCTTTTCCAGTTCCGTCGTTTTTTCAAAGAGCGCATCCTCGGCTTTTTTCCGTTGGGTCCGATCGAGGATAGTACAGGCCAGATGTCCACCATCCGGTAGCTTGCGGGCCTGCAGTTCCACCTCCAGGATTGTGCGGGTGGCCTGTTGCAGGGAAAGGTTCACGATCTTGTCTTCAGGTTTATTAAACAGGGCAGAGAGACGCTGGCGCAGAACACCGGCACTATCACTGGTACAAAATTCTGCCAAAAAGCGCCGCTGGGCCTCCTGAGCCGGGATTCCCAGCATGCTTGCAAAGGATTCGTTCAAATCCAGAATGCGCCCTTTGTTGTCGATGGTAACAAAACCGACGGGCGATTGATGGTACAGGCAACTGATGTGGTCAAGGGATTGTTGCAAACGTTGCTGGATTTCACGTAACTCCAGATTCTGCATTTCGAGCTCAACCTGGTAGATGCGTAGCTCGTGTTCAGTGCGTTCCTGATCGGTGGCAACGCTGGGTTGCATGAACTCACTGATTTTAGCTTCTGCCTCTTTCCGGTATCTGTGCGAGGTATCATCGTCGTACAACATGACGTCACCTGTTTTGTTAAAATCCGGCCACTTGAGACCGGTCAAAGCTCCGCAGTAGTGGCTGAGCCGATAACTTTAATAAAGTTTATTGAACCACAATTGCACTGTTCCAGTCCAGATTCCCATCCGGAGATGTGTAATGAAACTCGCCAGATGATGTTTCTGGTCTAAAGAAATTTTTATGAATACAAAAATAAACTATAATAAACAGGTATATGATAATTTGTCCTAGACAAAAAAATAACTTCCATATATATTACCAAATAGGTAGTCTAGTTTGCCGCTTCAGAAGCCGGATCATGGTCATGTTGGTTCTCTGAAGGGGGGCTACCTGGTACGGATGTGCTGTCAACCAACAAGGGGTTTGACCCATGAAGAATAAAAGATTCGGATTGATGAGCGTCCTGCCGGCGCTATTGTTTCTGATTGCCGGTTGCTCTTCCGTTGATGTCAAACGTTATGCCGGACAGCAACCGGAGTTCGACCTGTTTGACTACTTTATTGGTGAGACCCGGGGCTGGGGCATTGTTCAGGATCGCAAAGGAAAGTTGCTGCGCCAGTTTGTCGTTGATATCAACGGCTACCTTAACGCTGCCGGTGAGCTGGTGCTGGATGAGCAGTTTGTCTGGAGCGATGGCGAGCACAGTGAGCGGATCTGGACTATCGCCAAGACCGGACCTCATGGTTTTAGTGGACGGGCAGCGGATGTTGTCGGTGAGGCCGAGGGTGAGGTTTATGGTAATGCCTTGTTCTGGACCTATGTGTTGAATCTCGAAGCCCGCGGTTCAACCTGGAAGGTGCGTTTTGACGACTGGATGTTTTTACAGCCGGATGGTGTTTTGCTCAACCGCGCAACCATGTCCAAGTTTGGTTTTAAGCTGGCACAGGTGACGATTGCTTTTCATTCGATCGATCCCACAGGAGTTGAAGATGATGTCGTTAATAAATAAAAGCTTGCTGCTGGGGTCGCTACTGCTACTGCTGCTGGTGTCGGTGGCGTTTGTTCATGCTGATCCTGTCGATGGACTGGTCGTTCGGGGTGAAGGCAATGTTCGCTACCTGGGCTTCATCCGGGTCTATGACGCTGAACTGCTGGCCCCGGCTGATGCCGGGCTGGCGGATGTGCTGCAAGCCCGAAGCTCTTTTTGTTTGCGTCTGACCTACAGCGTTGATCTGACCGCCGAGAACTTTATCACTGCCGCCGAAGAGATTCTGTCGCGCCAACATACGCAAAGCGAGCTGGCAAGTTACCGGTCGCAGATTGAGCAGTTCCATCAGGCTTATCGCGATGTCACCAAAGGGGATCGTTATCGGCTCTGCTATGATGCTGCCACTCAGTCGACCCAGCTGATTCTCAATAATGAAATCCTTGTAAGTGTTTTTTCACCGGAGTTTGCGATTTTTTATGCCGGTATCTGGCTTGATGAGAAGCAGCCTTTGGATGCTGGTTTGCGCAGACGGTTGTTAACTTCTCTGATGGATGAACGGGGGTAATGATGACATTGGGACCGCCACTGGAACATTTTTTTGCTACCTACCAGCGACTGAACCGCGACAACCTGGATCTGCTCGGCGGGATCTACAGTGATGATATCCGCTTCAGTGATCCGGCTCACAGCCTCAAGGGTTTGTCGGCTCTGCGTGATTATTTCGCTGAGCTCTACGCCAATGTCGATCAGATTACGTTCGATTTTTCCCCGCCCCGGATCAGTGACGACCAGGTCTTTGTGCAGTGGGTGATGCGTTTGCGCCATCCCCGATTGAACCGCGGGGGAGAGGTTGAAGTGCCGGGTATCAGCTGTCTGCATTTTGCAGAAAATGGCCTGGTTGATGAACACCGAGACTATTTTGATCTGGG
>JAWOFG010000179.1:0-6182 GCA_046482365.1 Pelovirga sp.
ACCACCGTTGTGTTGTCCACCACGGTATAGCCGGAGATCTGCGCCCGCTCTTTTTTATCTTCCGAGATCCAGATCGCCGGCAGCTTGAAGGCCGGTTCGATGGTTTCAATCCCCTTGATCACCTCGGTTGCGGTGCCGGGATTCATCGCCAGATAATGGCCGGGCAGCAGCTCCCCACCACCAATTTTGACCCCTTTGAGAATAATGGCGTACTCGTTGGGCTTGAGCTGGAGGTTGTCCTTGATATGCACCGGTGGAACAATGAAACCCATATCGAGGGTAAACTGACGGCGAATCGATTTGATCCGCGGCAGCAACTCACCGTTCTGGGCGGTATCAACCAGGGGAATTAAGCCATAGCCAACCTCCATCTCGAGCAGATCAACGGAAAGCATCTGCTCGTAATTTTCTTCTTCGATCTGTTTTGGCGGTGGCGTATCGTCGATTTGTTGCTGGTACAGTTTTTCCGTATGGGTTTTAGATACCTTCCAGGCGACCGCGCCGGTCAGAATCGACAGTAAAAAGAAGGGAACCTTCGGCAGGCCGGGAATCAGTCCAAAAATCAGCAGAATTGCGGATACCACCCACAAAGAGCGAGGATGCACGCTGAACTGGCGCTTCATCTCGGTCCCGAAATCTTCATCACCGGCGGTTCGCGTCACCATGATACCGGCACCGGTAGCAATGATCAGAGCCGGAATCTGCCCGACCAGGCCATCACCCACGGTAAGAATTGTATAGTTACCGGCAGCCTCAGCGACCGGCATCCCTTTTTGCATAACCCCGATGACAATACCGGCGCCAATGTTGATCAGGGTGATAATGATGCCGGCGATGGCATCACCTTTGACAAACTTGCTGGCACCATCCATCGCACCGTAAAAATCGGACTCTGAGGAGATCTCCTTGCGCCGCGCCCGCGCTTCGTCATCATTAATCAGGCCGGCGTTCAAATCGGCGTCAATGGCCATCTGCTTACCCGGCATGGCATCGAGGGTAAAACGCGCCGCGACCTCAGCCACCCGTCCCGCACCCTTGGTGATAACCATGAAGTTGATGATGACCAGGATGGCAAAAATGACGATACCGACGACATAGTTACCACCCACCACAAACTGGCCGAAAGACTGGATGACGCTGCCGGCGGCACCCGGGCCTTCGTCCCCGCGCAGAAGAATCAAGCGGGTGGAAGCCACGTTGAGGGAAAGGCGAAACAAGGTGGTGACCAGCAGCACGCTGGGGAAGATAGCGAAGTCCAGAGCACGGGTGGTATAAAGGGCGGTGATCAGAATCAGCAGGGCAATAGTGATGTTTAACGATAGAAACACGTCCAACAAAATCGGCGGCACCGGCAGAATCATCAGCATCAGGATCAACACCAGACCGAACGCTATTAATACGTCAGTACGGATAATCAGCCTGCGCCAGTCGTTCATCACTGTGAGTGTTGACATTGTTGTATGCTCCTTGGATCCTGAATATTGACACTGCCGTGTGTCAATTTTTCGGCACGGCTATCCAGTCCCGATTACTATTGAATATCTTTTATTTTTCAGCTACTTCTTGTTTTTCAGGCGGTAAACATAGGCGAGAACTTCGGCCACGGTAGTAAACAATTCTTCCGGAACCTGCTCGCCTATCTCCTGCTTGTACAAAGCCCGTGCCAGCGGCTTGTTTTCGATCACAGGAATTTTGTGTTCACGGGCAATTTCCCGAATTTTAAAAGCAACATGGTCGGCACCCTTGGCAATGATCTGTGGTGCATCCATGGTTTCACGCTCGTAACTGATGGCAATGGAAAGGTGGGTCGGGTTGGTGATAACCACATCAGCTTTGGGTACTTCAGACATCATTCGGCGCCGCGCCTGCTGTTGCTGCATTGAGCGGATACGCGATTTGAGTAGCGGATCACCCTCAGTTTCCTTGTTTTCTTCCTTGACCTCCTGTTTGGTCATTTTCATCTTCTGTTCCATCTCGTACCTGGAAAAAGAAAAATCGATAATCCCCAGCACGATCATGATGGCGCAGGTTTTGGCCATCACCAGAAAAGCCACCCTGGCAAGAAAGACCAACGTCTGATTCAGGTCCAACAGCCCCAGAGAAAGGGCCGTATCAAATTCATTGGCTACGGTCAGGTAAGCAACATAGGCAATCAGTGACACTTTGGCCAATGACTTGATTAATTCGACAGCTGAACGCTTGGAGACAAATTTTGCCATCCCCTTAATCGGATCAAATTTGCTGATATCGGGCTTGAAGACTTTGGTTGAAAGAAGAGGGCCAACCTGGGCAAAGGACGAAAGAAAACCAACGATCAAAGAGACGAAGAAAATGGGCCAGAGCAATTTACCCAGAACGCTGCCCAGTCCCCAGGCCAGGGCAACCACATCGGGAGGGGTGACGGTGAAATCACGAATTCTCAGGAACGATACGACATAAAGGTTTTCTAGATTTTTCCAGAAGGGATGCGCGTAAAAAAACCATAACAACAGCGACAGGGTGAACAGACCGGCGGTGGTAATCTCCTTGCTCTGGGCCACCTGGCCTTTTTCACGAAAATCGTTGCGACGTTTTGCCGTCGCTGTTTCTGTCCGTTCCTGTCCTGAGTCTTCAGCCACACTGCTCTCCCGCAAGCGATTACTGCTATCACCCTGGTGCAGCCCTCTTGTCTCTTATGGCGGTTGAAACTGTGCCGGTTTTTTGGCACGACCACCTTAAGAAGGCTACAGCAGGCTGAACAGTCGCAAGAATCGTTCCGAAAGTGCGGCAAACTCACCCTGAAGAATGGCAGCAAAGACTCCGAAGGTCAGACCCATGATGATAAACGACAAGCCGATATTCAGTGGGAAGGAAAGCATGAAGACATTAAGTTGAGGAAAAATCCGGGTCATAAAGCCAAGAGTCAGGGTAACCAGAATAAGAATTGCCATGATCGGCGCCACCAGCCTGACGCTCAGGATCAGAGCATGATTGGAGAGCTCAATCATCATGGGAATAGCACCACCGGAGAGGTTCAGTCCGCCTGGCGGCAACATGGTGAAAGAGGCGACAATCGCTTCAAGAAACAGATGATGGGCATTTACCGACAGGAACAACAGAATCGCAAAGATCCCCTGAAACTGGGAAATCAACGCCACCTGCTGCTGGGTGGTCGGGTCAAAGATATTGGCGGCGGCAAAGCCCATCTGGTAACCGATAACGGAACCGGCAAATTCCGCCGCCATGAAGATCAGCTGGGCAATAAAACCGACCAATAGACCAAAGATCACCTCTGCTGCGACAATGATAGCCATATCTGTGATGTTCAAGGATGTGGCCGGCAGAACCTGCTGCACGACAGGATAGGTCAGCAGAGCAAACATCACCGCCACCCCAATCCGCATCTGTGGTGGAATTTGACCGCCACTGAATACGGGAATGACCGCAAAAACGGCAGCAACGCGCGCCAGGCAGATGAGAAACCCCTGAACCAGGGTGGTAGTAAAGATCGGCAACTCCATGGGTTGACCGTGTCAGGGGGTGATATTGGGAAGGTGATTAAAAATTGAAATCAAAAACGCTGAGGCTTTCTGTAGAATCCAGGGAGCAAAAATCAACAGGGTGACAAAAACCCCGACGATCTTGGGAATAAAGGTCATGGTTTGTTCATTGATCTGGGTCGCCGCCTGGAAAATACTGATCACCAGACCGATAGACAATGCCGCAATCAGCATCGGTGCCGCACACATGAGTGTTGTTTCGATGGCCTGACGGCCGATATTAACCACAAATTCCGGAGTCATATATGATCCCTGTTAAGCAAAGCTCTGAACCAAAGAACCGACAACTAACGACCAACCATCCACCAGAACGAACAACAGAATCTTAAACGGCAGCGACACGATGATCGGCGGCAACATCATCATCCCCATCGCCATCAGGATCGAGGCGACAATCATATCGATCATCAAAAAGGGGACAAACAGCAAAAACCCCATCTGAAATGCGCGTTTGAGCTCCGACAACATGAACGCCGGGATCAAGGTCAGCATGCCGATATCTTCCATGCTTTCAGGTTGTTCCGATCCGGAAATATCAACCAGTAACTGCAGATCCTTTTCCCCGACCTGGGAGAACATAAAACGCCGCATCGGCTCCAGAGCCAAGGGGATAGCTTCGTCCTGGCTGATCTCCTCACTGAGGTAGGGTTGCAGAGCCTCGTCATTAATCTGGGTAAACACCGGTGCCATGATAAAAAAGGTCAGAAACAGCGCTAACCCAACGACAATCTGGTTGGATGGTGCCTGCTGGGTCCCCATGGCCTGCCGGACAAAAGACAACACAATGACAATGCGGGTAAAGGCGGTGGTCATCAGCAGAATCGATGGTGCGACCGAGAGGATCGTCAGCAGGATCAGAATCTGCAATGCAGTCGATACCTGTGCCGGCTCGGTGGCTTCACCGATTCCCAGGGTAATGGTTGGCAACCCCTGGGCCTGCGCCGCCACCGGCAACAACAGGGCCAGCAGCATGAAGGTTACTCGCCACTTCACGGCTGTTTCTCCTGGGCTGCGTGCAGGCTGTCACTAAAGCCTTTTTTGGCCGGTTCCAGGCGTCCGAGGTTTTCGATCCGATCGTGGGTCATCCCCAGAAGAATCTCTTCGTCGCGCACCTTCACCACACAGAGAAATTTTCGCCCACCTAACGGGCGGGTCTCGATAATCTGAATAATCTCGCTTTTATTCTGCGGTAAAAAACCAAAGCCCCGGCGACTGGCGGCATAAAACAGCAGCAACAAACCGACCACAACTCCCAGCGCTGCCAGCATTTTCAGACTGGCGGCAAACAGGCTCGGTTCTTTTGCGACGGTCTCGGCAAACACCGTAACGGGGGCAAGCAGAATCATCAGCACAATCGCGGAAGGCATCAGCTTACCCCAGGTTCTCAATACGCTCGGACGGGCTGACAACATCGGTCAGGCGCAAGCCGAACTTCTCATTAACCACCACCGCCTCGCCACGCGCAATCAGCCGTGAATTGACATACAGATCAAGCGGCTCACCGGCCAGCTTGTCCAGTTCGATCATGGAGCCTTCCTGCAATTGCAGCAGATCCCGGACCAGGATACGTGAGCGGCCAACCTCAACGGCAACCTCGAGAGGAATATCGAGGAGCAGATCGATTCCCCGGTCTTTCATCGGCGTGATTGCTGGTGCTTTTTGTGTTTGATTAGTATCAGTACTCATTGTTCTCCTCCACCGGGAATACGTCCCGAAATACGTACCGCTTTTTTATTGCCCTGAACCCCCACCATTCCGAAAAACTTGGAGCGTTCTTCGATCGACACTTTGACCGGGCTTTCCGGTTTTACGCCGAGATCGATCACATCCCCTACCTGAAAATTGAGGATATCCCGCACCCGCAGCGATAAAGACGCTAACCTGACCTCTACTGCGACCTCCATGTTATTGAGCTCTTCACAGACCAGTTGCTGCCAGCGGGTGCTTTGCAACGAACTGGCAGGCACTGCTTTTAATTTTTGTTTTTTCTGCAGCGGCTCGAGGGTCAGATGGGGGATGACCAGGGTAATATGCCCCTCAAGATTTTCGATAGCGACCTTGAACTGGGAGACCGAGACCCCGACTTCCGGATCGACAAAATTTAACAGCCGCAGGCTACTGACCACTTCGACCAGCTCTGCCTTGATCGCCTCGATCTGCGCAAACCCTTTATTCAACTCCGGGCAGGCTGATACAATCACATCGCGCAGCACATTTAACTCGATAGCACTTAACGGGCGTTCGGGGATCAGCGCCTGCCCCTGGGAATTGCCACCGAGCACCATCTCCATCAGCGAGAATGCCAGCTGCTCATCAAAGATCAGCAGCCCGCCTCCGGTTAACGGCTCAAGTTGCAAAACCCCGATAGCGCCACGACCGGAAAGCCGTTGCAGCAGGGTATCAAAGGACATGGATTCCAGCGCTTCCAGCTTGATATGGGCGGCGCGCTGAAAACGGGTTGATAAGGACATGGCGTAATTACGGGCAAAACTGTCAAGGATCAGATCAAAGTTGCGCAGCCGCCACCCTTCGGCGCCACTGCTACGGAACAGGTTACAGTGCTCTACCGACTTCCCTGCAGCAGGCTGAGGGCCATCTTCAGCGACGGTTTCCACATCAACCTGGCCCTGGCGAACCGCCGAG
>JAWOFG010000041.1:0-11428 GCA_046482365.1 Pelovirga sp.
GTCACCCGCGAAGACACCCGTTATGCGTTAGGTAGCGTACTCAATCATGTCTGTTTACATCAGACGATTATTGGTCTTGAGGCCAAGGCGCAGATGGAGATGATTGGCGACTACCCGGATGTGGTGATTGGCTGTCACGGTGGCGGATCCAACTTTGCCGGTATTGCCTTTCCCTTTGTTGCTGACAAGGCCAACGGCAAGCAGGTGCGGGTTATTGCTTTCGAACCGGCAAGTTGCCCGACCCTGACCCGTGGGGTGTATGCCTTTGACTACGGTGACACGGCTAAAATGGCACCGGTGTCCAAGATGTACACCCTTGGTCATGACTTTATGCCACCGGGAATCCATGCCGGTGGCTTACGCTATCATGGCGCTTCGCCTTTGGTGTCTCAGTTGGTTCATGCCGGTATTGTTGAAGCCAGAGCAGTACAACAGTTGGCGTGCTTTGAGGCGGCGGTACAGTTTGCCCGCTGTGAGGGGATTATTCCGGCACCTGAATCAAGCCATGCGATTCGCGGTGCCATCGATGAAGCGTTGCAGGCCAAAGAAGAGGGAAAAGAAAAGACCATTCTCTTTAATCTCTCCGGCCATGGTCATGTAGACATGACCGCCTACGATGATTATCTTGCCGGTAAACTCAATGATTACGAATACCCGGAAGAAGAAATCAAGGAGTCATTGTCACACCTGCCCAAAGTTGACTAGAATAGAGGAAGATGAATAAAAAGATTGTTTCAATGGAGAAGACCATCAAATTAAACTGCCCTTATTGCCGAACAGAGACCCAGTGGCAGAATAATCCCACGCGTCCTTTTTGCTCGGAACGCTGTCGCATGATTGATCTTGGGCGCTGGGACAATGAGGAATACGCGGTGGCCGGTGAAAAAGCGCAGGAACCGGCGGACGATTCGGACGAAACGCCATTTCCATAACCCCAGGAGAATTCCATGTTCCATCTTTCCATCATAACCAGCTTTGCCGCCGCCCATAATCTGTTGCATTATCAAGGTGACTGCGAAAATCTGCATGGTCACAACTGGAAGGTTGAAGTGACAGTCAGTGCAGAAGATCTGGATAAATCAGGGCTTGGCATCGATTTCAAAATTCTGAAAAAACATACACGCGAGGTTATGAACTACCTTGATCACAAGTATCTTAATGATCTAGATGCTTTTAAGGACATCAGTCCATCTTCTGAACAGATCGCTCGTTTTATTTTTGAGCAAATTGAAAAGTCACTGCAGGCATACGAGGTGATCGTGCAGAAGGTAACGGTATGGGAATCGGATAACGCTTATGCTGCATATACCCGCAGCTGATCTGATTGAAGTTTTTTCCTCGCTGCAAGGGGAGGGGGAACTGCTGGGACGACGCCAGGTGTTTATCCGTTTTGCCGGCTGCAATCTCGACTGTGACTACTGCGATACCAGTTTTTTAAGTAAAAGTCTGTGTCTGGTGGAAGAGGATTCCGGTTCCGGCGCCCTGGTCGAATATGAGAATCCGGTTCCTCTCGAGCGGATTATCAATCTGCTCAAACAGTGGCTTAACACATCCCCCGGGGCCCATCACTCCATCACGATCACCGGCGGCGAGCCCTTACTGCATGCTGAATTGCTCGAACTCTGGCTGCCCCAGTTGCGGCGACTGTTGCCGATCTCACTGGAAACCAATGGCACCTTGCCTGCGGCCCTGCAATTACTGGTTCGACACCTCGATTATGTTGCCATGGATATCAAATTACCGTCGGTGACCGGCCAGGTGACCGATTGGCAGGCGCATGCCGATTTTCTCGCCGTTGCCATTCAAACGCGGTGTTCGGTAAAGATGATTGTCGGCGACCGGACAACCGACAACGAACTGATTCGCGCTACACAACTGGTTCATGACTTCTGTGCAACTACCCCTATTATTCTGCAGCCGGTCACTCGTGACAACAAGGTTGCCGTTTCGGTACGGCGCTTACTGGCACTACAGGCGCTGGTTACAGCAATCCATTCAGAAACCTTTGTTGTTCCTCAAACCCATATATTCATGGGGGTTAGATAGCTCTACCTAGAATCAAGATGATATTTTGGGAGTATCCATGATAATGGAAGAAATCACCATGGTGGAGTTTGCCGCGGGCTTGCAGTCAACCCGCACGGTCATTATCCCCTTTGGTTCGACCGAGCAGCACGGCAATCATCTTCCTCTTGCTACCGATACCCTCCAGGCCATTGATATCGCCCGGGTCGCCGCTCAAAGACGTCCGCTCATTGTTGCCCCGCCGGTGCATTATGGTGTGTGCCGCTCAACCGCGCAGCATCCCGGTACCGTCGGGATTTCTACTGCCACCTTACGGATGCTGATAACTGATCTGGTCTCTTCGCTGTATGCCCAGGGCCTGCGATGTTTTGTTCTGCTCAGTGGCCATGCTGGAACGACTCATATGGCCACCCTGGTCGATGCCGGCGAAGAACTGCTCGGGCATTTTGACGATATTCGGATTGCGGTGATCAAGGAATACGATCTGGCTCTTGTGGCAGGGCAGGGTCTACTGGAAACTCCAGGGGATTCCCATGCCGGGGAGATTGAAACCTCGCGCCTGCTGCATTCACATCCGGAGCTGGTAAAGGGCACATCCCCGGCAGAATATCCATCGTTTCCAATGGGGATTCTGGTGCGTGACAAGCAAAAATACTGGCCGGGCGGGGTTTGGGGCGATCCGACAAAGGCCAGTGCTGCAAAAGGGAAATTGCTGCAGCAGCGTATGGCGGATAAACTTTGTGAGGTGATTGCTGAACTGGAAAGAATAAATAATTGAGACACGGGGAACATAAAGACAATCTGATTTTTATGACTTTCTCAGTGCCTCTTGTGTCTCTGTGGTACGGTTTTATGCGTCTGTCAGCGATGGTCGAACTTGTCCATCAATTTTTCGGCAACCAGCTCCGGCACAAACTTGCTGATATCCCCCTTAAGACGTCCGACTTCCTTAACAATGGATGAGCTTAAATAGGCACACTCAGGAGAGGTCATCATAAACAGGGTTTCGACCTGCTGACAGACGGTACGATTCATCTGTGCCAGCTGAAATTCAAATTCGAAGTCGGTGACTGCTCGCAATCCCCGCAGGATCACCCGGGCTTTTTTGCTGACAACATAATCAACCAGTAACCCGCTAAAAGTCTCAACCTGGATACGCGGATTGCCCGCAATCAGTTGATTGATCATGTCGATTCGCTCAGTGATAGAAAATAGCCCTTTTTTTTCATTGTTACAGGCCACAGCAATGACAACCGTATCGAATATCTCCAGGCCGCGGCTGATAATATCAAGATGGCCGTTGGTTAACGGATCGAATGAGCCGGGATAGATGGCAATATGTCGATTCATGATGTTTCCTTAAGGTAAACCAAACAGGTGGATTGCGGTGGAGCCATAGCGGCGGCGGTCAAGCAGGGTCAGGCTACCTTGAGGCTGTGGCACTTCACTGCGTTGTGTCTCGACGCAGATTATTCCACCATCGGCTAAAAGATTCAATGATGCGATTTTTGTAATGACCGGATCAGTCAAACCGGCATGGTAGGGGGGGTCAAGAAGGACCAGGTCAAAGGATGCATAGCGGCAGACCTGATCAAGACAAGCCGGCAGTTCGCCGGGGATCAAGGTCGCCCGATCGTCATATCCGCAGGCTGAGGTGTTCTTTTTAATCAGCTCGATGGCATAGGGGCTTTGCTCGATCATCACTGCCGTTGCTGCCCCGCGACTTAAGGCTTCGAGGGACAGGGCACCGGTCCCGGCAAAGAGTTCAAGCACCTTCAGACCATTGAACCCGCCAAAGCGACTGGTCAACATACTGAACAGGGCTTCACGTACGCGGTCCGGGGTGGGCCGAATCTGTTTGCCGTCAAAGGCGGCCAGTTTTTTTCCGCGGGCTGAGCCGGCGATAATGCGCATGGCTGATCAAGGCTCCTGTTAATTGTCAAAAATCTTTATCAGATCGGTTTTTTAACAGTCGCAGAGGACTCAGGGCAAGGTTAAATTTGTTGAAACTGTTCAGCACTGGGTCGGGGTTCCTATGTCAAGGGACGCGATTGTTTCCCGTTGGGTCATCCATGACCGCTTTTTGTCGCCGTCCATGGCGACAAAAACCCTTGCCATAGGATCCAAAGGCCCAGTGCAAGGATAGAACTGAAAAGATACAATCTTTTCAATCTTCATACGACACTCAGTGTGACTTTAATTGTCTCACTTGTTATTTATCCTGCAAATAATCCATTTATTTGCCAGGGGAGGAACGTTATGCATGAAGAGTATTTTGCTGAATATGCTACCAGAAGTGAAACCAGCCGCGGGCGTAAACATGTTGAGGCCTTCAAGGATGACCGCTTACCGTTCGAACGGGACCGGGACCGGATCATCCACTGCGCTGCTTTCCGTCGTCTGGAGTATAAAACCCAGGTATTTGTTAACCACGAAGGGGATTATTACCGAACGCGCCTGACCCACTCTCTGGAAGTGGCCCAGATCGCCCGTGGTATTGCCCGCAAATTACGACTTAATGAAGATCTGGTCGAAGCTCTGGCCCTTTCCCATGATCTTGGTCATACCCCGTTTGGTCATACCGGCGAGCATGTGCTCGACCGCCTGATGAAAGATCATGGCGGGTTTGAACATAATCAGCAGTCGTTACGGATTGTTGAGGTTCTGGAGCAACGTTACCACAATTTTGATGGTTTGAACCTGAGTTACGAAACCCGCGAGGGAATCATCAAACACACCACCTCTTACGATAATGCGGGAACCTCGGCCATCACAGATTATTCTCCCGCTGAGCAACCGACACTGGAGGCGCAGATTATCGATCTGGCTGATGAAATTGCTTACAATAACCACGACATTGATGATGGGTTAAAGGCCGGTTATATCGAGCTTGATGATCTGGCTGCGGTTGAACTGTGGCAACGAACCTGGATTGATATCGGGCGTCGGTTTCCCGGGATCAGCGAAAAGCGTCAGATCCTCCAGACAGTCAGCCGTTTAATCGGTGAACTGATTCAGGACCTGGTCATGACAACATCAGCTCAGCTGCAGAACCACAGGATAACCAGCCTGGATGATGTTCGCAGTTACCCTGACAGGTTAGTGACTTTCAGTAGTGATATGAAAGAACGCAACAAGGAGCTGAAAGCCTTTTTGTTCAGAAAACTCTATCGTCATCACAAGGTCGAGCGGATGCGAGTCAAGGCCGAACGTTTTTTAACCTTGTTGTTTGAAAATTATATGAATAATCCCTTGCTGTTGCCGGAAAAGCACCAGCGTCGCTACGAGCACTACGGTCGCGAGCGGGCAATCTGCGACTATATCGCCAGCATGACCGATCGCTATGCCCAGGACGAATACAAGCGCCTTTATGAGCCGTTTGAGCGCGCCTGAACCCTTTTCTGGGGGGGGTACAAGGGTGCTAGTCACTCTGAGTCAAGCTTTTCTGCAGCGGGGACGTCGTTGGCAGATTGAGTTCTTTAAGCTGATTATTGCCATCACTGAAAAAAAGCTGTCCATAACGCCCGTAGTGAGGGATTCTTCGGGCCACGGACGTAATATATTCTGATCCATCGCTGACAAACCAGGCAGCATGGCGCTCCGGCTGATAGGGGTTGCGGGTGACGATAACCCCCGCACTTTCTGTCGGCATGGCGGTCCCATCCTGATGATGGCCAAGCAACTTAGTTAGCATCTCGCCCGTGTCAACCGTCGGCATCAACCAGTCGTTAACTCCAAAAATCAACAAATCATGGCGGGACAGCTGTTCGCTGGTTACCTGATCAGCAGCAACGACCGGAACATTGGCCTGACGCAGTCCGGCGAGTAAAGTCCGGCGTGCTGCCGGCACGGGTGACAAGCGATCAGCGACAACAGCCATCAGCTTTGTGCTGCCGCGGATGGAGGCGACGGTTGACGGAATCTCTGCAGGATCCATCAGGCGGAACAGGTCGATGTCCGGATCAATGGTAATCTGCTCCGGTTTCCATGGCGTAGTGATTGAAAAAATGTGTTGCTCACTGTTGATGCGGATGGTCTGCTTGCGTTGTTCCTGATGATTATGCAGACGGATGTTAATCAGTAGTTGATAGGGGATATCGTTTTGCTCCAATACACCGCGGGTGAGCCAGCCATTGTCAGTTTGTTCCAGCGTTACCTGGGTAAGCTGCAAGCGCAGATCGTCGGTTCTGTTGATCCATTGATGAAAGAAGGGGCGAAGATCGCGACCGGTCGCAGTGCTGAAATGGTTTGCAAAATGTCCCCAGCTAATACGGGAAAACATGTGTTCTTCGGCCATATTGGCCAGCACCCGCCAGAAGATTTTATCCCCCACCTCATGGCGCAACATGTGAAAAATCATCATCGCCTTACCATAGCCGATAGCTTGCCCCGGTCGATCACTGCGATACATGAAGTTTTTCACGGCAAAGCGATTGGTCGAATTGGTGAGGTTGGCATAGGTTATCAGATGATTAAGGCGATAACTGCGCGCATGTTCACGGCTATTGTATTCTTCATAGAGATGATCAGCGATATAGGTGACCAGCCCTTCTGACCAATTGCCTTGATTGAAATCCACCCAGACACCGTTTCCCCACCAGGAGTGGGCAATTTCATGACCAAGACTGGTGGTAACAACAAAAGGCAGACGGATAACGGTACTGCCCAGCAAAGTCCAGCCCGGCAAGCCGTAACCGGTGGGGAAAAAGTTTTCGACGATGGCAAAGTGAGCAAATGGATAGGGACCAAACAGGCGTTCATAGAGATCGAGATAGCGCCGCGATTCCTTGAGGTAGGTTGGTGCCAGCTTGGCTGATCCCTCATAAAAATAGGCAAAGATCGGCACGGATCCAGTGACATCTTCGAATACCTGATAGGGCCCTGCTGAAAGGGTCAGGCCACGCAAAGGATAGTCGATTTTCCAGGCCGAGATGCTGAAGGAACCATCATGATGACGAAACAGACGTTCGCCGGAGGTCACCGCCTCGGTATTACCAGGGGCGCTGATGCGCAGGTAGTAACTGATGTCAGAATCATTGATTTGCGGATACCAGGCCGTTCCAGCCGAAAGATAGGTGCCGGCTGGGCTGATTGTCGCTGAAATGCCAAAGCTGGGATCTTCAGTATGAACTGCCGTGGTCGGAACGGGGTCATCGAAGGTAGCGGAATAATCAATTTCAACCGGTTCATCGCTGACAAGAGACAGGGTTAAACGGCCATTATTGAACTGATAGTTGATAACCCGTTGCCCTTGACGAACCTGATGAACGCTGGCTTCAGAGAAAAGACGCAGCTGCAGTTGCTGCCTGTCAAGCTCTTCGATGCTGATCGTTGCTGTTCCATCCAGCTGCTGCTGAGCTGGATGGAGATGCAGATCAAGATGATACTCGACTGCAGCCCAGGACGGATGTGAACAAGTGAACAGGATCGTTGTCAGCACAAACAGCAGAAATCGTTTCATCATCACCTTCGCTGCACGAAAAGATACAACTTCAGTAACTATTCACCACCGTCCTTGCGCAGGGTCGGGGTTCCTGTGACAAGGGTGTTTGTCGCCATGGACGGCGACAACAAGCGGTCAGGGATGACGAAAAGCGTCCCTTGAGATAGGATCCCCGATCCGGTGCTGAACATATATCTATATCAGTGTAACCTCTGTCACGATACAGGTTCAAGATGCCTGCAGAAGCTCTCTGTTCACAGTTCACCGCTCACCGTTCACTTTGCTGTTGATGCCAGTCGCGCATGGCAAAGAGTTCACCATAGGTCAGGTGGGGGCGAAGATTACGTGATGCCTGTTCACGGTAATGATGCAATTCCGGATAGCGTTGACAGAAAATCTTCACCTCATCAATCACCGGGTCATCATCCGGGATCGACTTCAACTGCTCGATAGCAAACATGATCTTTTTCAGCTCACGACCCAAAATAGTGCCGGAGGTGACGATGGTAGCGGCAAGCAGACCGGCAATAATACTTGCACCCCAGGACTGATCCATAGAGATGGCGAGCAGCAAGGTTGTAGCTGCTGCCGTGGTGATGATGGTGACAGCAATGGCAACCAGATCGCTGAAGCACAATGACTCACGGGTCGAGGTGGCAAGAATAATCGCAATGACCAGGTTCAAGGCAATCAATACCAGGATGGCAGGACCGCTGAGGAAATTGCCAAAATAAAGCAGCAACAGCAGCAAAATATGGATTCCGTCGGAAACACAGGAACGGAACATCAATCTCCTGCGATGTTGCTTCAGCTCGGACATGACATAGCCAAGCTCCTTGCTGGTAGGTGGATCAAGGGTCAAGTCAAAGGAATACATAGGATAAAGCTCTGTAGCGGGTTGATGGTTGCGTCATTCCACTTGCATCCATCATTCCTTTTTTGCGGTGGGAAAGCAACCCCTTCTACCGGTTGAGGGCAAAAGGGGTTGTTCGCTTGTTCGCTTGCTCAGTAGCTGCGGTTAACCTCTTTTTCAAGTGGCATGTCCAACTCCCGTTCTGCAGCATTGGTGTAGTGAAATTCTTTTCCCTGGTAATTTTTCAATACAACATCAGCGCCAAGTGATTGCAGATAGTCGGGTAACAGTGGGATTTTACCTCCGCCGCCAGGCGCATCAATGACGTAAGCCGGTACAGCCATGCCACTGGTGTGACCACGCAAGGCCTTAATGATCTCCAGCCCTTCTTCCACCGTGGTACGAAAGTGATCGGTACCCTGTACCATATCAGCCTGATAGATATAGTAGGGACGCACCCGGATCTGCAATAGTTTATGCATCAGTTGTTTCATCACCTGAGGGTCGTCATTCACTCCACGCAGCAGTACACACTGGTTACCCAGAGGAATTCCAACATTAGCCAGGCGTTCACAGGCTTTGGCCGATTGGCTGGTGATCTCGTCCGGATGATTAAAGTGGGTATTCAAATACAAGGGGTGATACTTGCGCAGCACCCGGATCAGCCCGGAAGTAATCCGCATCGGCAGCACCACCGGTACCCTGGTACCGATCCGGATAATCTGGACATGGGGGATAGCCCGCAGGCGGGTAAGAATGTCATCAAGCTTCTCATCACTGAGCAGTAACGGATCGCCTCCGGAAACAATCACATCGCGAATTTCGGGGTGGGCGGCAATGTACTCAATCCCTGCACTGATGGTGTTCGAATTGATCTGCATATCGGCGCCACCTACCTTACGTTTGCGGGTACAGAAGCGACAGTACATGGCACATTCTGAACAGACCAGAAACAGCACCCGATCAGGATAGCGATGGACCAGATTGGGTACCGGACTTTGATTATCCTCCTCCAGCGGGTCATCAACGCAGACACTTTCATGACATTCGCGCTCATCGGGTACCGCCTGATTCCAGATCGGATCGCCAACATATTTGATCAGATCGCGGTAATAGGGGGTCAGGCGCATCGGATACTTGTCGGCAACAGCTTTAAGTGGTGCCGGATCAATCCCGTAAGCGCGGGTCAGCTTTTGTGGGTCGGTAATGCTTGCCTGTAGCTGTTTTTGCCAGGTTTCCATAGTCTTCACCTAGAATCCGAGAAACGTTTGACATAGGTAATGCGGTCATCACCAGGGCGGTAAAAGTCACAAATCCTTGCTTCTTCTTGGTAGCCACCCTGCTGATAAAAGTGGCGGGTACGCTGATAAAATTCCTGGGACGAGGTTTCCAGGCACAGCATCCGGGCATCCCGCGCCTGTAAGCGTCTTTCAGTCTCTTCCATCAATTGACGCCCGAATCCTTTCCCGTGGAGCTCCGGATCAGTAGCAATCCAGTAGAGGTCATAATTTCCGTGCGTCAGGGGTACCGCTCCGAACAGCACATAGCCCGCGACCCGGCTATCAGCTTCGGCAATAATGACCTCGTAGTCCTGTTGATCGGGGTTGTTCAAAACACTGTCAAGCAGTTCCAGCGCACAGGCGACCTCGGCACTGGTAAAAGCATTGCAGCTGATCAGAATCCTTTCGAGCCAAGGCCGATCGCTGGGCAATAAATTACGCATGACTATCTCCTTTGCGTGCCAGGGCCATATTAAGAATGCGCTGAATCAAGGCCGGATATTCATGTCCGGCGACACGAGCAGAACGAGCAAAACCGGCATCAGGGCAAATATCCGGATTGGCATTGATTTCCAAAATATAGGGGGTATCGCCCTGCAGTCGGATATCTACCCGGGCATAATCACGACAACCAAACAGCCGACAAGCCTCAATGGCAATCTGTTCGATTTTTTTACGGAGATTTTCATCAACCACGGCCGGACACTGTGGTGTTGTGCCCTGGTAGTCTGCCGATGTCGCCTCCCATTTGCCGGCATAACTGACAATCGGAGCTTTGAGATGTTTGGCAAAGACAATCTCGGAAAGGGGCAGGGCAGCCGTGGGAGGACTTCCGATGACTGCAACATTGAATTCGCGCCCGAAAATAAAGCGTTCAACCAAGGCATCCTGACAATAGCGATCGTGGATGTAGCGAACCCGTTTTTTCAGGGCTGTTTCGTTGTGAACGATACTATCAGGACCGATACTTAAGGAGGCATCTTCACTACAGGGCTTAACCATCAGGGGATAACTGATGGTCAATCTGGGAACAGCTTCATTGCGCTTGACACAATAATATTCCGGGGTCGGCAGGCCATGACGCACCAAAATGTCCTTGGTTAATCTCTTGTTCTGGGTCAGGGCCAGACACAGGGACGGTGAGCCGGTATAGGGAATATCCAACAGCTCATAGAGCGCGGCAATGTGCATCTCTTTGGCGCTGTCACCTCGAAATCCTTCACACAGGTTGAAAATGACCGCCGGACGCAGCAACTGAAGCTTGCCAATAAAGGAAACCACTTCAGATCCCAGCGGGATCAGGGCCGCAACATGACCTAAACGTCGCAGGGCCTCTGCAACGGCCTGGGCTTCGACTTCGGCTCCCGCTTCAGAGATCAGGTCATGGCGCTCACCGCGGATCGGGGCTGGTGCAACAAGGTTATAACAGATTGCGACTTTCATCCCTGAACTCCTGAACAAGATTGTAGCGTTGTGATGCGATATCAACCACCTGCAGAATCATCTCGGTATAGGATAATCCTGCCGCTCGAGCTGCTTTGGGGAAGCAGCTGTTCTGTTCGGGCCGGGGAAGAATTCCCGGCAACGGGTTCAGTTCTATCACCTGTGGTCGTCCTAGCGCATCCAGGCGCACATCAACCCGGCACCAGTCACGACAACCAAGAGCGTGAAAGGCCTTGCGACACAGCTGTTCAATCTGTTGCTGGAGGAAGGGTTCGAGTTTTGCTGGACATTCAAAAATCTGCAGAGGAGACGTTTCTGTATCCCACACCCACTTAGCCTCATAAGAATAAATCGGGTTACAACCTGCAGGTAAGCTGGAAAAAT
>JAWOFG010000043.1:0-13401 GCA_046482365.1 Pelovirga sp.
TCCAGCGACAACAAGAACGAAAAGCCATGAGTTATCAGACAAAAAAACGCTTCGGCCAGCATTTTCTTCACGATCCTGGAGTGATCGACAAGATTATTCATGCAGCCCGCCTCGAAAAACAACAGCGGGTTGTCGAAATAGGTCCCGGCCTGGGGGTGCTTACTGACCGGTTGCTGGAAAAAGTGGGTCGGGTTGAAGTCATGGAAATCGATCGTGACCTGATCGCCCTGCTGCGCCAACGTCAGGAAGAGCATCTGATCATCCATGAAGGTGACGTTCTCAAACTACCCTGGTCCGATCTGTTGACTGAACCACCCTATACCCTGGTTGCCAACCTGCCTTACAACATCTCCAGTCAGATTCTGTTCAAGCTATTGGACCATCGTCCCCTGTTTGCGCGGATGGTACTGATGTTCCAGCGCGAGGTGGGTGAACGCCTGATGGCCCGGCCCGGCACCAAAGATTACGGTATTCTCTCGGTATTGTGCCAACTCTGGTATGATATAAGCAAGGTTGTGCTGGTCAAACCCGGAGCCTTCAATCCACCACCCAAGGTTGATTCCCTGGTGCTCTCTTTTGTCGCGCGGACAGAGCCACGGGTGGATCCGGGTGATGAGATCCTGTTTAAAAAACTGGTCAAGGGGGCCTTTACCCAGCGTCGCAAAACCCTGCGCAACAGTCTGCTGGCCAGCGGGATCAAAGCCGCAGATATCGATACGGCGCTAACTCTGGCTCAGATTGATCCCGGCTGTCGTGGTGAAACCCTGACCCTGCCACAGTTTTCAGCGTTAACCAGGGCTTTTCTGGCGATTGACCCAGCTGAATAAATGCCGCTGGTGCCTTGCCCCTCGGCTGTGACTATTCTATATTTTACGCGTTAGCCCTGTGTTTTCAATAAGAAGAACTCGTTTCACCCACCAACAAAGGAGTCGGTAATGAAGGTAACGGTTCTAAGTAGCGGATCAATAGAAGACAATGAACAGCTGTTTGAACCGGAGGCGATCAAGCAGGAGCTGCAGCGGCAGGGACAAAAAGGCAATCTCGATACTTTTGTTACATTAGCGCAGATCCTGCGCACTGAGATCCCCGAACATTTACTGACCCAGCTGAGTTTTGCCGAATTGACCCGGCAGTTGATCCAGGCTGGAAACTTTCTCCTTACCCAGGATCATGAGGTCCGGGTTAAACTGTTTCCACTCAAGGATTCCGGAAAATATCGTCTGTTCACCAACTCACCGGATGCCAATCATATCTTTTTCTCGGTGCAGGAATACCTGCACCGCAGGGCCTTGCAATTTCACGTGGTGTGTCATCCGATTCTGTCGGTAGCGAGAAAAGATGGAAAAATTGAAGTTCTCACCAACGCTTCCGATGAACTTCCACGTGAGTCGTTTGTCTGGATGGAATTTGAGCGCCTCGCTGAAGGTCAAGTTGAGGAGATTGAATCGGCAGTAAAAACCATTATTTCAGCGGCCCTGACCATCTACCGCGATCGTCCGGCTATGCTGGGAAAATTCGATGAACTTTTGAAAATAAAAGAATTTGCCGGTCATCAGGCTCTTTTTGACTGGTTGAAACAGGAAAACTTTATCCCCGTAGCCACGCGTAATTTTACTTATGCTTCAGGGGACGATATCAGTTGCTTTAAAGAAGAGAAAAGTAAAGCCCTGGGATTGACGGAGTTTTATCTCCAACCTTTCCACAAGGCTGATAAGCCCTTCACTCTGAGTGTGGATAAAGTTTTTTCACTGCTTGGCCATGGAAAAATGGTCGATGTTGAACGAACTGAATTGCGTTGTCCACTGCACCGCTTTGAGCGTCTGACCTATTTAGGCTTTCGCGAAAAGATCAAGGGTGGCTACCGTGAATACTGTTTCTTCGGTTTTTATACCCAGAAAAGTATTGATGAAAACAGTTTTATGATTCCGGCCCTGCGCCAGCGGATCGAAAAGGCCCAACAGCAGTTGAACATTGTTCGCGATAGTCACAACTATCGCAAGACCGTGCAGATCATCAACAGCTTCCCCAAAATTGAACTTTTTCTGATGGAAGAGGATGAATTGCGGCGCATGTTGCGTTCTTTCATCCAGATGCACCGTCAGGCCGGCGTCAAGGTGGTGATTGCCCCGACAACTGCGGAGCTGGGGTTGACGCTGCTGCTGATCATGCCTAACGAGTATTATCTGCCGGAGCATATAGAGCGCCTTGAGGCCTATCTGCGTCGATATTTCAAGGCCGTCAGCGTCGATATTCGCCTCATCCATGCCGCATCTGATTATTTAACCCTGCACGTTAACCTGCAGTTGCGTCATAAAGAGGTGCAGGTCGATCTCCTCAAGCTGGAACAGGGATTGACCCGTTTGACCATGCCGTGGAAACTGCGTTTTCGTACCCTGCTGGAAAAGAACTTCAGCAGTGAATCCTATGCCACCTGGGATACTTACATCAAAGCCTTTGATAAAGATTATCGAGCCCGCAATGAGCCGCGTTTTGCTATCCGGGATTTACGTAATATTGAAAAGCTCCTTCATTTTCAGCAGGATGTTTTTGATCTGTGGGGGCCGTTTCATGATCAGCGCGACTATTATCGCTTGCAATATTATAGTTTGAATCGTAGTTACCTGAACGATCTGATGCCTCATCTGCAGAACCTCAATCTGTATGTGCTGCATCAGGTCGATTCCGATCTGGTGATCAACGATCAGCCGGTGTATATCAAAAGTTTTTCCGTGCGCGCAGACACCACCAAAAGTTTGCCTATGGCACAGGTTAAAGGTCCGCTGATCGAAACCCTGCGGGCATTGAATAATAACGAGGTGGAAAATGACTATCTCCATCAACTGTTGTTGCCAACCGGACTCACATGGCGTCAGATCGATGTCTTCCGTGCTTATCGAAATTATTATCTGCAATTAGGAAGTCCTTTCTCCAAAAAACGGGTCGCTGAAACCCTGACCAATAATATTGCTGCAACGCAGTTGTTGTATCGCTATTTTGAAGGACGTTTTAAGCCGGCACCTGAGTGGGAAGATCCAATGGTGCGCGAGTTGGAGGTGCTCTCGCCGGTGCGACAGGAATTGGTCAAGGTCTTGGAAGATGTCACTAACCCCAATGAGGACAAGATCCTGCGCACCCTGTTTAATCTGATTGATTCCACCATTCGTACCAACTTTTTTGTGCGCTACGACAAGGATGATTACTTTATTTCCCTCAAAATCAGCTCGCTGGGTGTCATCGATATGCCCGCACCACGCCCCCTCTATGAAGTCTACGTTCATTCAGCGAAGATAGAAGGGGTTCATCTGCGGGGCGGCAAGGTTGCTCGTGGCGGCATCCGCTGGTCTGATCGACCGGATGATTTCAGAACCGAAGTGTTGGGACTGGTCAAGGCTCAAATGACCAAAAATGCGGTGATTGTTCCCGAGGGTTCCAAGGGGGGATTTGTTACCAAGCGGGTCAGTGCCGATCGCGAGCAGATGGGGCAGATCGTCAAGGAGGCCTACCAGACCTTTATGCGCGGTCTGTTGGATATCACTGACAACCGTGTTGGTAATGATATCGTCCGCCCTGCCGGAGTGATTGCTCATGATGATCACGATCCCTATCTGGTGGTTGCCGCCGATAAGGGCACGGCTCATCTATCCGATGTTGCCAACGCGATCAGTGAATCCTACAATTTCTGGCTGGGTGATGCCTTTGCCAGTGGTGGTTCTCACGGTTACGACCATAAAAAACTGGGAATTACTGCACGTGGCGCCTGGGAGAGCGTTAAGCGCCTGTTCCGGGAGATGGGTCACGATATCCAGACTGAACCCTTTACTGTGGTCGGTATCGGCGACATGAGTGGCGACGTTTTTGGTAACGGCATGCTGCTGTCGAAAAAAATTCGTTTGTTGGCGGCCTTTGATCACCGCCATATTTTCCTCGATCCGGATCCTGATCCGGAAACCTCATGGCAGGAGCGCCAGCGCCTGTTCAATCTGCCGCGTTCAACCTGGGAAGATTACAACAGCGATCTGATTTCTGCCGGTGGCGGCATTTATTCACGTCAGCTCAAAGAGATTCCACTGACACCGCAGGTTGCCAGGTGGCTTGGTGTGCGTCAGAGCAGTATTGATGTGCCCGGCCTGATTAAGTTGTTGCTCACTGCGCCGGTTGATCTGTTGTGGAATGGTGGTATCGGTACCTATATCAAGGCCTCAACCCAGAACCATGAAGAGGCCGGTGACCGGGCCAATGACGGATTGCGTGCCGATGGTATTGAGGTGCGCGCCAAGGTGATAGGTGAGGGCGGCAACCTTGGCTTGACCCAGGCTGGCCGCATTGAATTTGCCTTGAGTGGTGGTCGGGTAAATACCGATGCCATCGATAACTCAGGTGGCGTCGACAGCTCCGATCACGAGGTCAACCTGAAAATACTGTTACGTTTGTTGCGCCAGGAAAAGAAAGTCAAATCACTTCAGGCCGGCTATGCTTTGCTGGAGGAGATTGAAGAGACCGTTTGCCAGGATGTACTGGCGAACAACTATACCCAGACTTTGTCTATCTCTCTGGATGAATTGCGCATCGAAAAAGATGTGGAGCCGCATCTGGAATTGATCGATCGCTTAATTCGCTCCGGACTGCTTGATCGTCGCGGAGAAGGGCTGCCGAGCCGCAAAGAGGTGGCACTGCGCCAACCCAATCGCTTGACTCGTCCGGAGCTGGCAGTGCTGCTGGCCTATAGCAAGATGTTCCTGTATCGCGGTTTGCTCGACGTCGAACTGCCCGACAATAAGGTCGTCAAACAGTTGCTTTTTGATTATTTCCCGGCGGAAATTGGCGAGCGGTATTCAGAACAGGTTACCCGTCACCCGCTGGCGCGAGAAATTACCGCAACCATGCTGACCAACCGCGTTGTCGATCAGGCCGGCAGTGCATTTTTGCAGACCGCCAGCCGTTTGACCGGGCGTTCGCAAGTCAGCGTCGCTAACGCTTATCTGATTTTTGACAGTCTGCTCAGTGGTCCGGAACTACGTCAGGCGGTTTATTCATTAGATAACCGGATGTCAGCCGCGCGTCAATACGAGCTGTTGCTGCGCCTTGAGAATATTCTGGCCACTTTTTGTGTCTATGCTCTTGCTAATGGCATGGCGATTCCAGCGACAACCGCCGATCTTGAACGGATCAGCGTTCAGCTTTATGAATATGCCGGATTATTGCCCAAGGTGCTGCCGGCCACGACCTGGCAGGAATGTCGTCAACGTAAAAGCGCCCTGCAAAATGAGGGACTGAATCCGGACATTGCTTACAAGTTTTCGGTGCTGGATAATCTTGTCGATTTTCTGCCGCTCTTGTGTATGGCTGACAGCTCCGGGCAGAGTCTGGACGCTCTGGCTCAGATCAAGGTCCTGGTGGATCAGCAGGTTAAGATTGATGTGCTTTTGGCCCAACTGGCAAAAGTGCCGGTCCGTGACAGTTGGGATCGTCAGGCCCGTGAGTCCTTGATCAGCAGTCTCCACGCTGTCAATGTCAACCTGGTATACCAGGTGGCGACGCAATCAGCAGAATTACCGGAAGCCTTTTTCAGTCAACGGCGAGCTAAAATTCGTTTTCTCGATACTGCCCGCCAATCATTGATCGCTGAGGAACCGCAAAACTTTCATCCGTTCTCGGTTCTGCTGCATCATCTTGAGGGGTTGGTTAAATCCTGACTTAAGATAGGGGGCAGGTATTTGTCTGGTTGGCACAGAGGGGAAAAGATGATAGAAAGCTTTTTCTCCTCTGTGGTCTATCCGGGGCTGTTTTGTCCGTATCATTGGCAGCGGTGCTGGTGGTGTGGTAATTATTGTCATATCGATCGCTTGATACATAAATAAACCCAGCGACCCGGAACTTGTGCCGGAGTCTTGTCTGGTCATTTAACTGAACAACATATCGCCTGGATCATCAAGACCGGGACGAAATGGTAATCTATTCAGCGAAGTCTGGTGCTTCGACTGTTGCCTTTCGTTACGACGGAGGGCTTTTTTTATTTGAAACACAGGATTCGTCATGGTGCAAAAAAGAAAAACCATCCTTGATATTGCCCGGATGAAGCAGGATAAGAGCAAGATCGCGGTTCTGACTGCCTACGACTATCCCTTTGCCCGTCTGATGGATGAAGCGGGCATTGATGTCATTCTGGTTGGTGATTCAGTTGGTTCGGTGGTATCCGGCTATGATAACACTCTGCCGGTCACCCTGGACGACATGATCTACCACACCAAGGCGGTCATGCGTGGCAGTCGGCAGGCGCTGGTTGTCACCGATATGCCCTTTATGTCGTATCAGAGTGATATTCGCGACGCCCGCATCAATGCCGGTCGTTTGATCAAGGAGGGTGGGGCGCAGGCGGTCAAGCTCGAGGGCGGTGTGCCGATGGCCGCCACCATTCGCGCTTTGGTCGATATTGATATACCGGTCGTTGGTCATATTGGCCTGACCCCACAGTCAATTCATCGCATGGGTGGATTTCGCGTTCAAGGGCGGGCCGATGAACAGGCCCAGCAGCTGATTGCTGACGCCCGAGCGGTTGAGGAAGCAGGTGCTTTTGCCCTGGTGCTGGAAGGCATCCCAGCACCACTGGCACGTGAAATTACCCGCCTGTTGACCATTCCGACGATTGGTATAGGTGCGGGAATTGGCTGCGACGGTCAGGTACTGGTGATTCATGATCTGCTGGGCCTTTATGACAAATATGCACCCAAGTTTGTCAAGCGCTATGCCGATGTGGCCCCGGTGATTTCGCGCGGTATCCAGGACTACATCCACGAAGTCAAGCAGGGGATATTTCCGACCGATGATCACTCCTTCAAATAGGTGTTAAGGGATGGAGATTGTAGAATCTATAGAGCTGCTGCACCAGCGGATGATGAGGGCACGCGCTGCTGGTAAAACTGTCGCTTTTGTTCCCACCATGGGTTTCCTCCATGCCGGGCATTTTTCACTACTGGAGGAAGGCCGTCGCCGCGGTGATCTGTTGGTGCTGTCGATTTTTGTCAATCCGGCCCAGTTTGGTCAAGGGGAGGATTTTGAAGACTATCCGCGTGACCTGGATAAAGACTGTAGCCTGGCTAAAGAAGCCGGGGTCGATCTGGTCTTTGCGCCGACGGCAGCCGCCATGTATCCCCATGGCTATGCTACTGAGGTCAATGTCACGGGTATTACTGCCGGACTCTGTGGTGCCAGTCGCCCGACCCATTTTCGTGGCGTCTGCACGGTAGTCACCAAGTTATTTAATATTGTTCAGCCTCATGTTGCCCTGTTCGGCACGAAAGACTTTCAGCAGCTGGCGGTGGTCAAACGAATGACCCGGGATCTGAATCTGCCTGTCGAGATTATCGGTATGCCGATCTACCGTGAAGCAGACGGTCTTGCTTTAAGTTCGCGCAATGTCTATCTTGATTCCGAACAGCGCCGGCAGGCCCTGGCCTTGTCGCAAGGGATTGCCCTGGCGCAGAAACTGGTCAAACAAGGGCAGACAGATGCCGCGACGCTGATCGCTGCCGTTTCTCGTCACCTGGAGGCCCAGTCACAAATTCGCAGCGACTACGTTGCCATCTGTCATCAATTGACCCTTGAACCGCAGCAACAGGTCGATAAGGATTCGGTGCTGCTCATCGCCGCCTTCGTCGGTCAGACGCGTCTGATTGATAACGGCTACCTGATGGATCTGTCATGACTGAAACCGCCCGGGCCAATCTCGAAAATCTCTACCGGATCTTTACTGTGCCGGAAGCTCCCGATTCAACCCTGGGGGCCATTGATCAGGCGATCAGCAAAAATGTTGCTGATTTTTTGCAGAAACACGTAGTTGCGCTGGAGCATAGTCTGGAGGATATCGAAAAAGATTTTTCCCACAGCCGTATCCCGGATGAGCCAACCTTTGTGTCCGAGTACACGACCTTCGTCAAGGAAAAACTTGTTGCCCAGTCAGTTCACACCGCAGCTCCGGGTTTTATCGGCCATATGACATCGGCGTTGCCCTATTTTATGTTGCCCTTGTCGCGCATCATGATCGCCCTCAATCAGAATCTGGTCAAAGTAGAGACCTCCAAAGCCTTTACCCCGATGGAGCGGCAGGTGTTAGCTATGTTGCATCGGTTGATTTATGCCGGTGAGGATAATTTTTATCTACGGTGGATCCACGACAGCCGTCATGCCTTAGGGGCCTTCTGCTCCGGTGGAACTATTGCCAATATCACGGCCCTGTGGGCTGCCCGCAATCGCCTCTGTGGACCTACGAATGATTTTGCGGGCCTGGCCATTGAAGGTCTGCCGCGAGCTCTTGAATACCTGAATTGTACCGGCCTGGCGATCATGGTGTCACGCCGTGGCCATTATTCCCTCGGCAAAGCTGCCGACCTGCTGGGTATCGGGCGCAAGCAGCTGATTCTTGTGGATACGGATGTCAATAACCGGATCGATATGGAGTCTCTGCGTGAGGAGTATGACAGGCTGCAGCAGCAGAATATACGCGTTCTGGCATTGGTGGGTATTGCCGGCACCACCGAGACCGGGCACATTGATCCGCTGGAGGAAATGGCGGATTTTGCTGCCGAAGTCGGATGTTATTTTCACGTTGATGCGGCCTGGGGTGGACCAACCCTGTTTTCCGATACTCATCGCCATTTGTTGCGTGGTATCGAACGGGCCGATTCCGTTACCATTGATGCCCACAAACAACTGTATGTGCCGATGGGGGCGGGGATGGTTCTCTTTAAAGATCCCAATACCCTGACCGCCATTGAGCATCATGCCAACTATATTCTGCGGGAGGGATCCAAGGACTTGGGCAGCCACACCCTTGAGGGATCGCGTCCGGGCAAAGCGATGCTGGTTCACGCCGGATTATCAATTATCGGTCGTCGTGGTTATGAGTTACTGATTGATCAGGGGATTGAAAAGGCCCGGCGTTTTGCAAAAATGATCGTTGCTCATCCCGATTTTGAACTGGTTACGGCACCTGAATTGAATATCCTCACCTATCGCTATCATCCTGCCTGGTTGCAGCAGCAGGTGGTGAATCTGGATCCGCAACGTCGGCAAAAAGTCAACGATTTGCTGGATCAGTTGACCCGCGAGGTGCAAAAACGTCAACGCGAAGCCGGCAAGACCTTTGTTTCCAGAACACGCTTGCGCAGCCCGGTTTATGGAACGCAACAGATTACCGTCTTTCGTGTCGTGCTGGCTAACCCTTTGGCCACCGATGACATCCTTGAGGCGGTACTGGCGGAACAGCTTGACATTGTCTCTGCCCCGGATTTGCAAGAGCTGCTCTCTTCAATAGCAGAGATCTGTCAGTTGGCAGCTCAGAACAGCTGATGATGCAATCACAACTGTCGCTTATTATTACGGCCAGATTGCTGGCGACGGCAGACCGTTCCCCGGTTGAAGGGGGAGCGCTGCTCTGCCACGGGGATCGGATCGCCGCCGTAGATGATCTGACCTCCCTTAAAAAAAGCCATCCTGACGTCGCAGTGAAAGACTATGGCGATGCCGTTATTCTTCCCCTTTTGGTCAACGCTCATACCCATCTGGAACTGACCGATTTTCCTTGCTGGGCAGATGAAAAAGGGGAGCAGGTGGATGAACACAAAAGTTTTGTTGACTGGATTCTTCAGCTGATACAGGTCAAAAAAAAGCTCGATCCAGACAATTATCGCCATGCGCTTATTAACGGTATTGAACAATCTATCAAAGCCGGAACCGGCGTGGTCGGTGACATCCTCGCCCATCACAGTGCCCGCAGCGCCTATCAGAGCACACGACTGGCCGGGGTCGTTTTTCTTGAAACCCTGGGTCAGGATCCGGCGATGATCCGCCGCCTGAAAAAATCCCTGCACCAGACTCTCGACGAGCCGTTTGCTGGCGAGGCTGAGCTTGGTATTTCACCCCATTCTCCATACACCATCACTAATGTTTATTTGCGCTATATCTATGATCTATGCAAGGGACGCGGGCTGCGCTGCTGCACCCATATTGCCGAATCAGAAGAAGAGCTTAAATTTACTCGCGATAGCCGGGGAGCAATAGCCGAACGTTTTTATCAGGCCATCAACTGGCAGGGATTTATCCCCCCACCGAGCGGTTTGCGCCCGGTAACTTACCTTGAAAAACTGGGGGGATTGTTTCCCGAAAACCTGCTGGTCCACGGTGTTCATCTTGATGACAAGGATATCGCTCTGCTGGCGCATAAGCGGATGTCCCTGGCGTTGTGTCCACGCAGTAACGAGCGTCTGAAGGTTGGTAAGGCCCCGGCCGGTCGCTTGCACCAGGCCGGTGTTAATCTGGCTCTTGGTACCGACAGTCTGGCCAGCAATGATAGCCTGTCAATCTGGGATGAAATGCACTTTGCCGCTCACTGGTTTGGCGGAGAGCTTGACGCGCCGACCATCTTTTCCATGGCGACCCAGCAGGGAGCTGATGCCCTGGGGGTTGGTAAGGATTATGGCAGCTTGAGCGCGGGTAAAAGGAGTAGCTTCCAGATTGTCAGCGCTCCCGTCGTTGGTGTTGCAGAAGTCTATGAATATTTCACCTCCGGGGTTGCCACGGATGATATAATACAAATCTACCGTGATGGGATTCCACTGCTTTCCGGGACAAAGTAACCATGATTGAAGAGTTCGGAACAGTTATTGGGCTGCGCGAGGGTGGGCGTATCGCATTGGTGCAATGTCAAAAACAGACGGCTTGTGCTTCCTGTCAGGCCGTGAGCGTGTGTCAACCGGGCCATGGAAAACTGCGTGAGATCGAAGCGCGCAACGATGCGCATGCAATGGAACAGGACCGGGTCAGGCTGGCGACCAGCAGCAGGAACTTTTTGCGTTCCTCTTTTATCCTCTATATCCTCCCGGTGCTGGGTTTACTGGGTGGCGCCGGCTTCGGTCATCAACTCGGTCGAGCCGGATTTTTGACCATTGATCCGGAATTGCTTATGGCATTGTCTGCCGTTGCCACCATGGCGGTTGTGTTCGCTTTGATTTATCACTTGACCCGGCGGCTTAAGCGGGATGCATTTATGCCGGTCATCGTAGCGGTAGAGATGGAAAAACAGCAGTAAAAGGACGTTTGTACTCATGGGAATAAAAATCATTGCCACCAATAAAAAAGCCTATCACGATTACTTTATCAGTGATGTGTTTGAGGCTGGTCTGGTGTTGACCGGGACGGAAGTCAAGTCCATACGGGCCGGCAAAGTCAATTTGAAAGAAGCTTTTTGCCGGATCAAGGATGGCGAGGTCTTTATCAACAACATGAATGTGGCTGAATACACCCACGGCAACCGCGAAAATCACGATCCCACCCGGATGCGCAAGCTATTGTTGCATCACGCTGAAATCGATAAGCTGATCAGGATGACCGAGCAGAAAGGCCTGGCTCTGATTCCTACCAAAATTTATTTTAAAAACAATTATGTCAAATTGGAAATTGGCCTCGGGCGCGGGAAAAAACTCCATGATAAACGCGAGACGTTAAAGCGCAAGGAAGCCGACCGTGAGATGGCGAAGGCTGTGAAACAGCATACGCGATAGCCAGGAATGGCTAGACCGGTTCTTAAGTCCAAATCGAAATCGCTATCGCTATCGCTATCGGGATCGCTATCGGGATCGGGATCGTTTTTGCTGTTGTAGATTGCCTGATCCTCTCTGGCTAGAGAGTTACGTGTTTCGATTTCGATTTCGATCCCGATAGCGATTTGGATTTGGATTGTCCTAACTTATGTTTAGATGAAAAAAACAAACAGGATGGGTTTGCTATTTTTCGCTATTTTTGAGATAATTACTTATTCAAAGTTAAACAACTTTATCAATGGGGGTGTCAAGGTTTCGACGGGGGAAGGAAACGAAGTGCCGCATGCCGGAGTGGGCAGGCTCCGTAAAAAAGCCCAACTTAACTAAACGCAGACTCTGACGTTAGTTACGCATTAGCAGCTTAATAGCTGCTACGTCCTGGTACCCATCGCCTGTGTGGCTGTCGGGACGTTAATTGAAGCAGGCTGGTTTTGAAGAAAGACTGTGGCTTCGAAACGAGATTAAAAGCAGACTCGCCTGATCAGTATCCTGTCTGTAGGAGCCTGATCAAGGTTAAATTTAATCTACAGACTAAGCATGTAGACGCCTTACGCGGATAGCTTTCGGACGCGGGTTCGATTCCCGCCACCTCCACCATTAAAAGCATCATGATTACAGATAGTTATATGTTTTCGTGATGCGACTTTCGCCAAAACTTTCGCCAAGGAAGCTTTAATGTTTCTTTGGCGAAAATCATTATAGACCAATAAAATCGTTTCCGAAGTAAGCACGAATTTTCTCCTTATCCCTTTCTAGACCTTCCACATAGTTGCCATAGACTTCATAGATCATTTTTTTTGATCCATGTCCCATAAGTGAAACGAGCCGATTGAAGTCAATACCAATGGCTAGGGCCCATGCCGCGTAGGTGTGCCGAGTGCAGTATGGTTTCTTGTATGGAATCTTGGCCTTATTCAGAGCAGGAATCCAATAGTTTTTACGGAATGTCCCTTCACGAAAAGAGAGACCGGTAACCGTTAAAAAGGGATATTCATTATCGGTCCTATCCAGCAAAATCTTCATATTCTTGTGAATAGCCGCCGTGACTGGGATTTTGCGAATTCGGTATTTGTTTTTGAGCTGACTTTTTTCAACATCACGGACAATTGAGTTCCTAATCCACATTTCATCACCTCGAAAATCTTTACGTCTAAAACCGGACAGTTCAGATGCGCTTAACCCGGTCATAATCATGATTTCTACAATAGGTCTGTGGTGCGAATCGATGTTGTCAAGAATCATCATCCACTCATCGAACCGAAAAACATTGACCATTTCTTCATACTCTTCAAATGAAAATTCTTTTTCTGGGGGGAAAAACTCCTCCAGACTTTCAAATGGACAACGAAGATCCCAGTGGTTTTTGTTGCGAGCTGATTCCCAAATTTTTCGAAAAGGAATAAAAATGTTATTGATTCTTTTCTTCGAAAGTGGGTTTCCTGCCTGAGGCCCCTTATTATGGATCAATTGACTAATAAACAAGCCGAGTTCATCTCGTGAGATTTCGGCAAAAGTAAACTCCCCAAAATATGGTTTTACTCTGCTAATAATGGAGCTTTTATAGTCACGTCTTTTGTTCACGGAGGGAATTGTCGGCAGCACTTTTTCCAGCCATTCATCACAGAATTGACCAAAAAGAATTTCATGTGGTTCTGGCTTGTATTCCCTACCTTCAAGCAAACTATAACGTTTTTTTTCTACCTCAGAGGCCCCTGGGAAAGCTTCAGAAAATCTGAATGCTCCATTGCCGATTTTATGGAAAGAACTAATGAGCCAATTACGAAGGATTTCTCGGTTTTCTGTCGTG
>JAWOFG010000087.1:0-3554 GCA_046482365.1 Pelovirga sp.
TCGCCTTCAAAACGATTTGCCGCTTTTCTAACCGTAGCCAAAGAAGGAAACATGGATAAAAAACAACGGATACTCCTGGTTGAAGACGATCAACGACTGGCCGAACTGATTCGGGACTATCTTCAGCAACAGGGTTTTGAGGTATTGATTGAAGGGCGAGGAGACACGGCTCCAGGACGCATCCTCAAGGAGAACCCGGATCTGCTCATCCTTGATCTGATGCTGCCCGGCAAGGACGGCCTCTCGGTCTGTCAGCAGGTTCGTTCCACCTACCCGGGTCCCATTCTGATTCTGACCGCTGGAGAGGACGATATGGATCAGGTTGCCGGACTCGAACTTGGCGCCGATGATTATGTAAAAAAACCGATTGAACCGCGGGTGCTGCTTGCCCGTATCCGTGCTTTATTTCGACGCATGGAGAAGGGTGCCGGGCAACAGGATCCTTTCTCGGCCACTCTTGTGCCAAAGGATATTCACATCGGTGGCTTGAAAATCTGCTTTTCCTCGCGGCAAGCCCTTCTCGATGGCGTACCGGTGGATTTGACGACTACGGAATTCGATCTGCTCGCCTTGCTGGCCAGCCACGCCGGGACGGTTCTTGATCGGGAACAGATTTTTTCCGCCATGCGAGGGATTGCCTATGACGGATTGGATCGATCGATCGACATCTCTATCTCGCGGTTGCGTAAAAAATTAGAAGTCGACCCCGCGCAGCCCAGGCGGATCAAAACGATATGGCGCCAGGGATACCTCTTTGTTATGGATGCCTGGTGAACCCATGAAGCGTATCTTTCTTAGTTTCTATCTGTTTATTGTCGTTGTTCTACTGCTGACCCTCTTCGCCGTCGTTCCCCTGGTTGAACACTTTGCGGCGGCACCCTTCAGAGCGGAGTTTAATCAGTATCACCGCGAACTGGTCAGGGGGCCTTTATTTCTCATCATCCAGGATCTGACCAGTTACCCGCAAGAGGAATGGCCAGAGCGTCTGCGTCAATTGCAACCTGAATTTGGCTATCCTCTGGCGCTGACCACAATCGATCAGGAAAATTTTTCCGCGACTGAAATTGACCTGTTGCAAGAGGGGGAAATTCTGGTTTCCGCTGACTACCATCAGTTCTGGCAGATGATTGATCAAAGTGATTACGCTCTGGCCATTGGACCCTTCCCATCACCTGGGGTCAGCAACCTGCTGAATGTCTGGACCTGGGGACTTTTCCTGTTACTCCTTGGCATTGCGGCACTGCTGTGGGCGCTGCCGTTCTGGCGTCACTTGAGCAGAATCAGCAGGACGGCTTCAGCTTTGGGTGAAGGACAGCTTGACGCCAGAGCGAAGCTCCCCGGGAATTCCGCGCTCTTGCCACTGGCCAATACCTTTAACCAGATGGCCGAACGTATTCAGCAATTGATCACCGCACAAAAGCAACTTACCAACGCCGTCTCCCACGAGTTGCGGACACCGATCGCCCGCTTGCGCTTTGGCATGGAGATGCTTGTCACCTCGCCTGAGCCAGGAGAAAAGGATTATTATATTCATGGGATTCATCAGGATTTGGATGAACTTGACGGACTGATCAACGAATTATTGACCTATGCGCGCTACGACTGGAAAGACACCGAGTTGACATTGCAGAAGCAGGAAATCGTACCGTGGCTTGAGGAGGTTCTGGAAGAGCAGAGAAGAAAGATATCAGCACAACTCCAACATCAATATCTGGTCGATCATCATCTTGTAGCGAGCTTCGAGCCCAGCCAACTGGGACGGGCGATCAGCAACCTGATACAAAATGCCTCCCGCTATGGAAATGGTCTTGTCAAGGTGACTCTTGAGCAATTTGTTGAGGAACTACTGATACATGTGGATGATGATGGTTTGGGAATTCCTGCCGCAGACAGGGAAAGAATATTTGAACCTTTTGCACGCTTGGATTCCAGCCGAAGTCGTGAATCGGGAGGATATGGATTGGGGTTGGCTATTGTCAAAAGAGTGCTTGACTCACATCATGGACGCGTCACAATCGCAACATCACCGCTGGGCGGAAGTCGCTTCACGATAAGCTGGCCCGTGACACTAATAGAATAGCCTATCCTAAAAAAATCCCGCACCAAGCTCACTTCACCCCCGGCGGCTGCTTACCTCTGCGTTACAGCCGACAACAACCTGTCCGATAAATCACCACCTATAACACACGAAAAGCCCTCAATCGCGCAATCGAGGGCTTTTCTGATAATGCTCTATATTTCCGACAGTTTCTGCGGGCACCATTTTTTCATGTTCCATAAAGCGCGAAAATAAACTTAGCTTAAGATTGTTGCCAATTTCGCCAGCACCTCGTTAATGACCGACTGGGGTACAGTTTCCAGTTTTTTGGCTTGCCGAGAAGCCAGATCAAGGGCACGGGGTTGATCGCAGCGAACAACGCCCGTTGTTGTTGTTTCGCAGAGGGATACTGCAAAACCCGCCGTCCGAGCAAACCTTCCCCCCGTAGTTATCGGAAGAACGATCGGAGTCTTGGTTAATCGATTGAAAGCACCAGGCGATACGATTAAGACTGGCCGGCGCCCCTTCTGTTCATGCCCCTCTGTAGGGTTCAGCGAGACAAGATAGATATCCCCCCGCTCCATCAGATCAACTCACGACCGAATGGTTTTTCATCGAGCCAACCCCGATCCTCCGGACTGATCTCGGTGGTGGTATCGCATTGTGCCAACAGTTCATCGAGGGTAAATTGTGGTTTTATCGCTGGTTCAATGACCAAGCGACCGTGATCGACGGACAGGCCAACGGTTTCCCCTGGGTGAAGATTCAGCAGGTCAAGGATCGCTGGTGGAACCGCCAACATGACTGATCCGCCAACTTTTCGCAAACTCGTTGTGTGCATGTGGCCTCCTTTTAATTATATAAAAGTATAACTTACTCTGGTCTCCATTTGCAATTCATTTTTGGATGGGTGGCATAAATCACGGCTAGCGGAAACGGTTAGACAGTGCTGTGCGAATCACACAAATCTCCTTTCATGAGCAAAAAAATTCTCCATGGAAGGATTCGCGATAGGGTCAGCAAAACAGCGTGCCCTGAAGCATATACATTCTTCTTATTTACCAAAAATTCAAAATTTTCCTTTTATATAGACCATTAATTCAAGCAATGCCGTCAGATCCACGAGATCAACACATTGGTATCAAGGATGAGTTTCACTTGCTGCCCCGAACCTCTTCAATGGCACTCTCAATATCCGACTTTTTAAGTCCTGCTGTCTTAGCTTTACGGCGGGCATCGGCTATTAGACCATCAAACTCGTCCATAGACGGCGGAGTGATGGCTTTCAGGATGACAACATCATTCTCACCAACCACCACAAACTGAGCGCCTGCTTTGAGGTTTAATCGCTTACGAACCTCATCGGGAATGACGACCTGCCCCTTGGAGGACATTTTTGTTGTAGCTAAAGTTGCCATAGTTGCCTCCATGTAAGTGTCTTACAGGTAAGATATCACTATGGTGGTTTGAATACCAAGAAAAAAAGCAATTGTGACAATTGACTGCTCAATAACTC
>JAWOFG010000128.1:0-11291 GCA_046482365.1 Pelovirga sp.
ACAAACGTGGTTGCAGAATCCCCTCAACGCGCGCCCGTACGTTCACTTCCCGGACAACGTAAACACGACCGGGGTAAGCACGAATTTGCTCAGTATCAGTCGGTTGAACCCTGCTGACGGTAACGGGAGAGGGCGGACGCTGCCTTTGCCCCTGGTTCTGTCTGGATTCGCATGCAGTCAATATCAACATCAGGGGTAACAGGACAGCACTGAAGAAAAGAAAGCGCTGAAAATTAAAAGTGGGCATGCTCAATCTCCAAATCAAAAAAGCTCAATAGTGTTTTTCCGGTGGTGTGGGGGGCCGGAAAGAAAAGAATCATTGCTCGAAAGACAGTTCAATGCTAGCATACATGCATGCATGTTTGTAAAGAGAAAAGCCGGTTTTTTATCCGGCCGGATAAAAAATTTAATCCAGGGGAGAGTGCTGTTGAGACGTTCGAAAGAAGATGCGCAGCAAACACGAAAAAAAATCATTGAAGCCGCTGAAGAGGTTTTCTTTCACCAGGGGATAGCGCGTACGACCCTGGAGCAGATCGCTCGTGCTGCCGGAGTGACGCGCGGGGCTATTTACTGGAATTTTGCCAACAAGCTTGACCTGATCAACGCCGTACACGCAGAGATTCAGATGCCGGCTGAAGAAATTCTCAAACGGATTCTGGCCGATGACACCTCTGATGCCCTCGACCGGCTGGAAAAACACTGTGCCGATTCGTTGCTCCAATTGTATACAGATGAACATATCAGACGCGTCTACAGTATTGTGCTGCTTAAATGTGAACATTCCAAAGAGACTCGATTAGTCAACGAGCGTTTGCGCGAATCAAAACTTGAGATGACCCACAATCTGGAGCGGTTTTTTACCCGCTTGCAGCAACATGGCCACATGAGCCCCGCTGAGGAGCCCCGGCTTTTAGCGCTTGGTCTGTACAGCTTTATGCTTGGTCTTTACAGCGATTATCTGCGGTATCCGGATTTTTATCAGATGCCGGGAGATGCGGCAAAAATGGTCCAAAGGTTCTTTGTCTCACTGCGCTAGTTGTTACACGAACACTGTTGATTATAATGAAAAAGTAACTATTCACCACTGTCCTTGCGCAGAGTCGGGGTTCCTGTGGCAAGGGTGTTTGTCGCCATGGACGGCGACAACAAGCGGTCATGGATGACGAATAGCGTCCCTTGACATAGGATCCCCGATTCGGTGCTGAACAGATACATGAAAAAAAGGGTGCCACTTATCGCAAGTGGCACCCTTTTTAGCTGTGAAGCTTCATCGCGGAGATATTCTAACCGCAGGATTCCGGTTTCTGGTTCATCGGATCCTCTGAGTCGGAGGCATGAGTGTGCAGAAACAGAAAAATATGTTTAATCGTGCGTTGACTCAAACCTTCGCTACCACAGGGGAGCTGGTCTTTATCTGTGGTAATAAGCTGTTGCCACTCAGCGCGGGTATGATTACCTGGAACCGGGATCGGCTGGTCACACTTTTGTGCCTGTCCGGTAAACCAGGCCCACTGACCACGATCCTTGTTGGCGCTTTCCCAGCCATCAATGTCAAACGAGAAACCCAGTGCCGGGGTTAACAAAGTAAGGCAGCTTATCAGGCAGATGAACTTTTTCATTGGTTAGTTCTCCTTTGTGCTTGTTTTAGAACAATTACTGAATAATCCGACAATGGATTGAAGTGTCGTTTATTTTACGTGACAGTCCTTGCAACTGGTTGGCCCTTGTTGCTGTTCTTTGTGGCAACTGATACACAAATCGTGAAAAGCGTCTTTTCTTTGCTTGTCCTCAATCCCCTGAACGGCGCTGTGGCAACTTGCACAATCCGTCAGGTTTTCATGGCTTAAGTGGTTAAAAGTGACCGTGCCGAGTTTTGTCGGGTACTGGATTTCAGGGGGGGCGTTGTTAGCGGCAACGACCAGGGATGCGACGGCAGCAACCAGACTGACGGCGATGAGCAGGGTGAAAAGTTTTTTCATGACAATATCCTCCTTAGTGAGTGTTGACCTGAGTGGTCTGTGGATGACCAAATTGTTACATCTGGTGCGACCGATTTCATTAGATATCTGTCATCACATCACCCGATGTCGGGTCTGGATCGTGTGATATCAATATGTTGAAGGGTTTTATGGTAAGCAGCTTTGAAGCAGATATCTACCCATTTCATGCAGATTTTCTCTGGTCGACAGATATGGGCACTTAGATCTTTGCGGATGGAGTTTTTTTAGTCCCGGTTATGACTGTCGTTGGCAAGCAAGTAACTTGCGTAACCGAGTCCAACCCCGAGCAGGTCAGCAACACCGCCCATGGTCAGGTTACGGCGGCAGAATTCCCGGTTGGTCAGAGTAAGCACAAGGGTCGGATCGTGACCACCAAGCAGACACTCTTCCAGGCGCTGTCCTGCCTGCCGGAGCAGGATCAACCCCTGTTCGCCACAGCGATGAATGCTGGTCGAGTCCTGGACCCTTTGCATCAGGCGGGCCAGGGCCAGATAAATGCGCCGTGGTTCTGCGAGGGTACGCTGGTCGTAAAGAATGGGGAGGATGGTATCAAAAAGATTCGGCAGACCGGCCAGCGCCTCTGTGACAATGCCGGCAGCAGGATGCCGGTGCCGGACCAGCTCGCCGTTGCTGATTTGTTCTTCCCGGTTGGCAAAAAAAGCTGAAGCAACCTGTATGACTGACTGTTGTAAAGCCTGGGGATTATCGGGACCGATGTGGTGGGCCGCGACCAGGATCAGTCCGCACAGAAATATTCCCCCACGATGGGTATTGCTTCCCAGTTGCTTTATCATGGTTTGTTCTGCCCGCTGACCGATAGCGATCAGTTCGTCCGGTCCGGCGTTTTTGAGCAGCGCGCCAGTCAGTTCCTGCAGATAACCATCAACCAGCCGGATCGAACGACACATAAGGAGCAGGTTCAGGTCCGGATGGGCACCATTGTCCCTCAAGTCGACCAGTCCCGGCTTGGGGGTCAGATACAACTCGGCGCGCAGACCATTGGCCAGGGCGGTGGCCAGGGTTTCAAGCCGGGAGGTGGTCGAGAAGACATTCAAGGTAGCGTTGCAATTCCTGGGAAGAGTGACGGCCGAGGCGGATACATTCGGTTGCAGGTGCCGCACAGACAAAACAGGGGCGGGGCGGAAGCCCGAGTTGTTGTCGATGGTAGGGTGCTGCATTGTTGTTATAAACATCAATATCCAGCAGCCGCGCGGCGGCGCAACTTTCTTCGATCATACAGCCGATCTGTTTAGCTGCTGCTGCCGTCAGGCTGCCGGCATAGAGGGCCCAGGGCCCCAGAATATCGGTTTGCCGGGTGACTGGTTCAAGGTCTTCAATGTGATACTTAAGCTGCTGTTCCCCCCAGGAAAATAGTGGGCTGAAGCTGGTTATTGGCTTGTCCCGGCCCGGGAGGTTGAGGGACAACAGGATCAGGGTTCGGCAATCACCGCCCGCCAGCTGCTCAAGCGCGCGCTGGCGCTCGTCGCGGGCGGCGAGAATGTCACTCCTTAACTTTGCGTACGGCATCGATAATGGTTCCGTCACGGTATTCGATCAGGGCCACAACCTCGTCGGTAAACTCGATCGGTCGCGGCTCACCGGTGATGCGACAGGCTTCCTCCCGCAGTTCGTGAATATCGCGAACCGGTACTTTGCGCCTGATCAGTTCCTCCTTGAGTTCCTGTTGATGGTCATTGACGGCGATCCCGCGTTCGGTGACGATAACATCGATGGTGCGCCCCGGGGTGGTGACCGTGGTCACACTATCGCGGATGATCGGTAGTCGGCCACGCAGCAGGGGCGCGGTGATAATCGATAATTTGGCTCCGGCTGCAGCGTCACTGTGGCCACCGGTATTGTGCAGCAGGTAACCGTTGGATTCGGTATTGACGTTGACGTTGAAATCGACATCAATTTCGGTGGCACCAAGGATGACACAGTCGAGCAGGTTGACCATCGCTCCGGCATTGAACGGATTGGCGTAGGTGTCGGCGCTCATTTCCTGATGGTGCAGATTGCGGCCGATCGACTCAACCGCCTTGAGGTCAAAGCACTGGACATCAAACAGGGTGCGGAACAGCCCTTCTTCGAGCATATCAACGAAATAGCCGGTGATCCCGCCGCAACCGAAGCTCCCTTTGATCTGGGCCTGACTCATCATCCGTCGGACCTGTTCGGCTACCGCCAGGGATATTCCCCCGGCTCCGGTTTGAAAGGAAAAGCCATCGCGCAGCAACCCTGAGGCATCAATCACCTGGGCGGCGTAGCGGGCGATCTGCAGGCCGACCGGATCACGGGTGATCTGGGTGGTGGTGGAAACGATCTTGCGCGGGTCGCCGAGGCTGTTGACCTCAACAACATAGTCGACCAGCGACTGGGGAATCGATACCGGGGTGACCGGGGCAGCGCTCAGATTGTCGGTCACTGCAACCACACAGCGGGCATATTGCGCGTCGGTGAAGGCGTATCCGAGACTGCCGCAGGCTGACGGACCGAAAAAGCCATTCATATTGCCGTAGCAGTCGCAGGACGGCGCGGCGATAAAAGCCACATCGACCACGACCTCGCCGGTGATCAGGGAACGGGCCCGACCGCCGTGGGTACGTACGATAATCGGACAGTCAAGCTCGCCGCGGGAGACCATTTCGCCGATCAGACCATTGACCCCACATTCAAAGCCGCTGATGACCCCTTTTTTGATAAAAGGGATCAATTCGGCGTGGACCGGATGGACCGAGCTGGAGGCGATGCGGATATCGCGCAGGCCCAGGTTGTCAATTTCCCGGACGACCAGGTTAAGCAGAGCATCACCGTTGCGCAGGTGATGGTGAGTGGCAATACACATCCCACTTTTCAGCCCGGAAGCTTCGATCGCTTTGCGCAAGTTGCCCAGTAATTTGTTGTCGCCGGGGTTATGACGGCGCAGCGGCCGGGTCGCGTGGTTGCCGACCGGTTTGCGGTTGAAGGGATCCTGATAGGGATGAACCGCTTTGCCAAAAAAGCTTTCCGGCAGTGGCCGGCCCAGACTATTTGTGACCATAGATAACCTCTTCATCCAGTGGCATATCGATCAGGCCATGGGCCTGGGCGGTTTTGAGGATTCTCAGGGCGCGTTTCACCACCGGGGCATCGACCATCTTCCCGCCCAGCGAGATGACACCGGTTCCCATTTCACGCGCCTTCTGGATCGCTTCAATGACCTGCAGGGCGTAATCAACCTCTTCCTGCTTCGGGGCGAACACCTCGTGTACAACCTCGATCTGACGGGGGTTAACCAGTGATTTTCCGGAGAAACCGAGGGTTTTAATCAAGGTTGTTTCGCGTCGCAGGGCTTCCATGTCGGATACATCGGAAAAGATGGTATCGATGGCCTGAATTCCGGCAGCTTTACAGGCCCAGACCACGCGGGTGCGCGCGGCAAACAGTTCTTCGCCGGTCTTGGTGCGCTCAATCTCCAGGCTGGCGGTGTAGTCTTCGGCGCCAAAAGCCAGACCGATCAAACGGTTGGAGCTGCGCGCAGTCTTGATACAGTTGATGACCCCTTCAGCCGTTTCGATGGAAGGGAGAATCTTGAAATGGCCGATGTCAATTCCCAGTTCTTCTTCGAACTCGGTCAGCACCGTATCCAGCTGTTCAACAAACTCCGGGGAGTCGGCTTCCGGCAGACGGATGCCATCAGGCAGAGCCGGAAGAATCGCCTGCAGATCCTGTTGCCACCAGTCAGTTTTCAGGCCGTTGATACGGACAAAAACCTCCTTGTTGCGCTCCCGATAGATGCTTAAAAAACTGTTTACCAGGGTTCGGGCGGCATCTTTTTCACTGTACGGGACCGCATCTTCGAGATCGATCATAACCGCATCGCTCTCAAATATCGGAATGTTCTGCAGCATTGATGGCATATTACCCGGCACATAAAGGAGGGAACGGCGCAAGCGGAATGAATGTTCCATGGTTAGTCCTCCTCAATATAGATCGCCGGTGTTCCGGAAGATTTTGAAGCATAGCGCGCAACCCCGGTCACCTGCATCTCGCAGAGGGCAATTTCGCAGCCGGCAAAAACTTCAGCATCAAACAGGTGACCGCCGGCGACCTCACCGGAACTTTTCCCCAGCAGGATATGCAGATGGATATCAACGTTGCCGGAACTCTCGGCAATCAGATTGCCTTCGAGCCCCAGCAGTTCCAGGGGCCCTTCAAGGTGGTGACGGCTCATCCGTGGTTCGGAGATGGGGCGTTTGGCTCCGGATTTAATGCCGCGGAACTCGGCCTTGCACACTGAGCCGACCGCCGAAATGATCACCGCGTGCTGGATTCCTTCATCCAGGGCGAATTGGTTAAGGCGGGTCCGCAGGCTTTCTCCCGGTTCAATCTTGATCAGGAAATTGCGTCCTGCTTGCCATTGGCGGTAATGAAGGCCGTTCATGATGATGTCCCTTGGTCGGCGCAGGCGCGCAACAGCCCTGTTTCCAGGCGCGCGGCGATGGCGTAATCGAGGGCACCACGATCGCTGATACGAATGACCCCGCTGGTGATGGAAAAACGCTGGAGAACACTTTCTGCCTGGCGGCGAATGAGGTGCTCGAATTGTTTTTTTACTGTCGAGTCGATTTCAAGCCGAAGTTGCGGCGCAGGCTCGAGAAAGACCATCAGATCACTTGATTGCATGGTTCCGGCCTGGGCTTTGCGAACGATTTCCATCTTAGTGCCTCCTGAGATAATTTTTACTGACAGTCAGTAGTTTGCGCCCTTCAATACTACGCAGAAACTCCAGGGTCGTTGCCGGGACCAGCTTGCGTAACGCTTCATAGTCCTCATTTTTCAAGGCCTTGCGGACGCGATAGGCGCTGATCGGAGCATCTGCGCTCGTTTTCCTTTCCAGCTGGATGGTCTGGATTCCCTCCGGGCCGAGGATGCGCGGCATGGTATCGCTGTAGCTGCGGGTGGTCCGGCAGAAGGGTTCGGTACCAATAAAGCGCCGGGTGATGCCAAAAAAGGGTGCAATCTGCCGGGCAAAGAGCAACAGATCAATCTCCATCTGCAACTGCAGCCGGTCGTCGTCCTGCTTTAGAAAATAACCTGGAAAGGTCACCTGGCTGACGGCATAGTCGGAGGTATCCAGAACCGACACGTTGTGCAGATCGGCAGTGCCTGCTCTGACCAGGGCCATGCGTACGTCGAACGGAAAGAGCGAGCGATCTTCACGGACAACAAAGATATAGAGGTGATCTACCTGGGCCGCGGCGGATTCGATCAGATAGCGGTGTCCCAGGGTAAAGGGGTTACAGTTGACGACGACCGCGCCGTTGCTACCTGCCAGTTTGAGTTCACTGTGCTGCTGCAGATAGCTGAGCAGACCTTGTCCGTATTCGAGCAGACAGATATTGTTGTGGCTAACCAGTGGGAAAAAATTGAGATGTTCAAAGGCACCACGGTTTTGCAGAGTGGTAAAGATGAAAAAATTGCGAATGTCACTGTAAGCACAGCTATTGAGCAGTGCGGTGATCAGCTCGCCGAGACATTCCCCCCCACGGTGACTTTCTCGAATACAGATCATCTTGAAAACATTGTGACTGCGGGCCGCTGTCGCGACCAGTTTGCCGTCTTCAAATTTACCGACAAGGAGGTCATAATCTTCTTCGAAGGTGAAGCCGTTTTCTTCAACCAGCTGCCTGGCAAGTTTCCGGTCGCGTTCATTGATTAAATTAACGACCATGGAGTGCTGCTTCCTTTCTGATATGACTGGACATTGTTTCCTTATAACGAATTCATAACACGATTGAAGCCTTACAATCAGCGGAAATCAGCAAATATATCCCAACTTTCGGTCAACCACTGTTTTATGGCTGCGGGCTCTGTGGGCCCTGTTGGTGTGCAACAAATTTTTATTTTTAATGGGTGCTGGTAAGCTATACTAAAAAAAAGAATTGAACTCTTTGAATGTGAGGCTCATGAACTTGAAAGGGATAAACATGCGAACAGCCAAGCAGGTTCTACTCATTGTTCTCGGTGGCTTACTGGCCGTTGTGATTCTGCAGAACACGGCTCCGGTCAGAATCCAGTTTCTCTGGTTCTCCGGTCAGATATCGACTGTTTTGCTGTTGTTTCTAACGGCTGTCGGTGGTTTTGCCATGGGGGTTATTGTCGCTCTATTGCTCAAGGGGCGAGGAAAAGAGGCGGATACCGCATCATCTAAAAAACGATGACCAGCTCGCGTCGATTGCGGCCGGCCTTTATATCCGGAAGGAGCGGGAATGGACAACCTTAAAACCATCCTGTTGAGGTTGTGGGATGTTTTGCAGTGGCCGATTATTGAAACAGCGGGTACACGTATCACCACCTGGGCCATCCTGTCCTTTGTGGTACTGGTGGTTGGGCTGCTATGGTTTGCGCGCAGAGTGCAACGTTGGCTGGCGGAGGGGCCCTTGCTGCGGTTGCGCATGAGCGAGAGCGCACGTTATTCTATCGGGGCATTGGTGCGCTACCTGATTCTGTTGATTGGCCTGCTGATCATCCTCCAGACCGTGGGGATTGATCTGACCACGTTCACTGTCCTGGCCGGTGCTATCGGTATCGGTGTCGGCTTTGGTTTGCAGAACATTGTCAGTAATTTTATCGCCGGCTTGATCATCATGTTTGAACGACCGGTCAAAATGGGTGATCGGATTGTGGTTGGTGGGGTCGAGGGGAATGTCGTCAGTATTGGTGCTCGCAGTACCACCGTGCTGGACAATGACAACATCGCCGTGATTGTCCCCAACTCCAAGTTTATTACCGACAATGTCATCAACTGGAAATATAACAACAACGAAGTGCGTTTTCGTATTCCCGTTAGCGTTGCCTACGGCAGTGACGCCCGTCAGGTGGAAAAGTTGTTGCTCGAGGTTGCCGAGCAGGAACCTGATGTCCTGAAGCTTCCCCGGCCGGTGGTCAGGTTCCTTGAGTTTGGTGATAATGGGTTGCTGTTTGAGTTACGGGCCTGGTCGTCGAGCCTGGTTGATCGTAAGGGCAAATTGATCAGTCAGTTGAACTTCCTGATATATGAGCGCTTCAATGAAGAAGGTATCGCCTTTCCGTTCCCGCAGCGGGATCTTCACCTGCGCAGCGGCGTACTCGACGTGCGCCGGCTGGCAGACGTTGTTCCCTCGGGGCAGAATCCTGACTAATGGCGACCAATGCCCACCTTGATTCAAGAGAAATGTTTTTTCAGCGAAAATCTTACAAAATTAGTCTTATTTTTCGTCAATATCGTGTATACTTTCCCTTCTGCAATACCAGATATAGTGATAAACAATCAAAATAGAGCAAGGGCAGGAGGATAGATCAGATGGCAAAACGTTATCGGGTGATCAAGCGTAACGGGGAATCAGCTCCCCTTGAGATCGCCAAAATCCGCAAAGTGATTCAGTGGGCAGCCGAAGGGCTTGATATCAACCCGATCAAACTCGAATCGAGTCTTGGCCTGCATTTTCGCAACAACATGACCACCGGGGAAATTCATGAAACGGTTATTGAAACATCCCTGCGCCTGACCTCCATTGAGGAACCGGATTGGCGAATTCTGGCAGCACGGCTCAAATTGGTAGATTTCTACAAGCGGGTCCACATTGCCCGCGGCATCCCCTATGAGTATCGCTATCCGAGCTACTGCGCGACGGTAAAAAACTTTGTCGGCAAGGGGATCTATTCGCCCGTGTTGTTGGAAAAGTATTCCGACAAGGAGCTGCACAAGGCCGGCCAGTTTTTGAAGCAGGAATACGATTATGACTATGATTATGCCGGTATCAGTCTGCTGATTAAGCGCTACATGCTTGAATATGACAACCAGGTGATTGAAATGCCGCAGGAGGCATTACTGACCATCGCCCTGTTGATTGAGCAGAACCAGCCCTCGACGATCCGTTTGCAGCGCGTGCGCGATACCTACACCATGCTCGCCCGCCGCAAGATTTCCCTGGCAACACCGATTCTCATTAACCTGCGCCGTCCCAACGGCAATCTGTCCAGTTGCTTTATCACCGCTTTTGACGATGATACCAACAGTATTTTCCATACCTTTGAACAGGTTGGTCAGATCAGTTCCGGTGGCGGCGGGGTCGGAGTAAGCATCAGCAGAATCCGCTCCCATGGGGCCCGGATTCGTAATTCGCTGGGCCGGGCCGGCGGGGTTGTGCCCAATGTTCGCGTGGTCAATGATATCGCCCTTTATTTCAATCAGGGCGGCAAACGGGCCGGAGCAGTCACCGTAGCGCTGGACAGCTGGCACCTGGACATGGAGGATTTTCTTGAAATCCAGACCGAAAACGGCGATCAACGGCGCAAGGCCTATGATGTCTTTCCCCAGGTGGTGGTAACTGATCGTTTTATGCGTGCGGTAGAGGGTGGTCAAGACTGGTATCTGTTCGATCCCCATGAAGTCCGGAGTAAATACGGTTACGAACTGGCCGATATGTGGGGTGATACCTTTGAACAGGCCCTCGATCATTTATATGCTGAGGTCGAAGCCGGTCACATCGAACTCTTTGAAAAGATCAATGCCAAATCCCTCTATAAACAGATTATGAAGGTGCAGATCGAAACCGGCATGCCCTATATCGCCTTCAAAGATACCATCAACCGCGCCAACCCCAACAAGCATGTCGGCATCATCCCCTGTACCAATCTGTGTGTCGAATCCTATTCAGTGGTTAAACCTTCAATTATCGGACCACAGCGTTTTGACGGCACAACCCTGTGTCGCGATGTCGAGCCGGGGCTGGTGCATACCTGCAATCTGGTTTCGATCAATATGGCCAACCTCGAAGATGATGAACTGCCGGCCATCTGCGAAACCTCCGTAAGGATTCTGGATAATTGTATCGATATTACCGATGTCCCGGTAGCAGAGGGACAGCGGCATAACGAGTTGTTACGCACTGTCGGTGTCGGGATGATGGGGCTGGCCGATTATCTGGCCCGGCGCAATATCCCCTACACGGGGGCGGCGACGAAAGCGGCAGAAATCGGCGAGGCGTTTGCCTACCATTGCACAGCCGCCAGTTGCCTGCTGGCCGAGGAACGGGGGGCTTACCCTCTGTTTGCCGGCAGTGAATGGGCGCAAGGAAAGATTCTCTGTCGCGAGCGCCGGTGGTTTGAAGAACATGGCACGCTGGACTGGGACGCACTGTTCGAGCGGATTCCTGAGCACGGTATCCGTAACAGCCATATCACCGGCATCGCTCCCAATACCAGCAGTTCGATTGTTCAGGGATGTACCGCCAGCGTTTTGCCGATCTTCAGCAAGTTTTATATCGA
>JAWOFG010000033.1:0-5833 GCA_046482365.1 Pelovirga sp.
GACTGGGGCAAATCCTGGACCAGGGAGTTCGACACCGACAATGGCTGGTCCGAGGATAAAAAAACCATCGAGGCAAAAGCTCAACTTAAGATAAAAGAGCGCTCTCTGGCCGTTTTTCGGGATATTTCCTGAACCGTATGAGGACCGCCATTATGGATTCTAAGCTGTTGATTGCTACCGCCCTGTCTCCCGCTATCTCGGCTGTGCGGATGGTTTGCCATTGTTCCCCCATTAAGCACCTGTCTGCTCTCAGGTGCTGACCATAGGAACAAAAGCAACATCCAGAACCCTGCGTGTATGTACTGTACCGTGCGGATCTTTCTCCGCTACCAGCAGCTGTTGAGAAGCCATGGGTTGGCCGACGGGAATAACCAGCTTGCCACCGGGCTTGAGCTGCTCTGTAAGCGGCTCGGGAATATAGGGTGCAGCGGCAGTGACGATGATTCCGTCATAAGGAGCATGCTCCGGCAGGCCGGCATATCCGTCGCCGATGATAATATCGACGTTAGCGCAATCAATCTTTGTAAGTATCTCACGCGCACGCGATGCCAGTGCGGGGATCGTTTCGATGCTGTAGAGTTTATTGATCAGGGCTGCCAGGATTGCGGCCTGGTAGCCCGAACCGGTACCAACTTCAAGCATGATATCGTCAGGCTCGGGGTCAAGCAGATCCGTCATCAGGGCGACGATATAGGGTTGACTTATCGTCTGTCCTTCACCGATTGGCAGAGGGCGATTATCAAAAGCCTGTGCCTCCATGCGGGCAGGAACAAAGGCCTCACGCGGTACTTCGCGCATCGCCTTCATGACCCTGGAGCTGAACCGGGATCGGCCGGTAAGATAGGCGGTAGCGGCGGCATCAGCAGCAATAGCTTCGAGCAGCAGCTGAATTTTTTCTTCACGACGATACATAATACCCGAGTTCCTTTGTTCTTCCGACCCATCAGGCCAGAGAATCGCGACCTCTGCATAGGCTGGTCAGATACCAATATTGAAATACTGAACCTTTCAGCTATTTTCCATTTACGATAATACTAACAGGCACTCATCAGCTTTCAAGTTGCGTTTCAATCTGCCTTGCTTATGGACGCGGCAGGGATACAATCTTCTATCATTTTTCCTTGGAAAAGTTGCATTCAACACAATCTTGCTACACTTGATTAAAAACCAGGCCGGGAAGAACTAAAAAAGAGCGAGAATGCAGATGCAGAATACTCCACCGGATGATAGGTCGGATCACAAAAAAGCCACAAACAGGGCCTTATGGTCCTGGAGCTTTTATGACTGGGCGAACCAGTCTTATGCCACCGTCATCCAGACCTTTGTCTTCGCCGCCTATTTTACCCAACAGGTCGCAACAGACACTGAACGTGCCACCACCCACTGGAGCCTGACCATCGGTCTCACCGGTTTGTGCGTTGCAGTCAGTGGACCGTTTCTGGGCGCCATCGCCGACCGGGCGGGGCGGCGCAAGCCATGGATCCTGGTTAACACGCTGATTTGCGTTTTCGCCACCGCGGGTCTCTGGTTCGTATATCCGCAGATGGATGATTACCGGCTCGCTTTGGGTCTGTTGGCCGTTGCCACATTCGGCATTCAAACCGCAGGGATCTTCTACAACGCCATGCTGGCGGATCTAGCTATGCCACAGGAATATGGTCGCTGGTCAGGCAGGGGCTGGGCCCTGGGGTACGTCGGCGGAATCTGCTGCCTGGTCGCGGTACTCTTTCTGTTTGTTCAAGAAGGCGCTTTGCTGCCCCTGGATCGCACAACCGCAGCTCACGTACGAGCAGTTTTCCCCTTCGTGAGTTTGTGGTTGGTTGTCTTTGCGCTGCCCCTTTTTTTTCTGACCCCGGATCGTCATGCCAGCGGCAACCGCCTGCGCCAGTCCATCCGCGAAGGTATCGGGCAACTGCACGATTCGCTGCGTAATATTCGTGAGCACAAAGAGCTGGTGCGTTTTCTTATTGCCTGGGCGATCTGCACGGATGGCCTGGCGACGATTTTCGCCCTGGGCGGGGTCTACGCGGCCGGTACTTTCGGCATGGACGAAACCCGGATTCTGCTGTTCGGAATTGCCCTGAGCCTTACCGCCGGTGCCGGTGCCTTCGGATTCTCCTGGGTCGATGAGCGCATCGGCAGCCGCAAGACGATTCTCCTGGGGCTCGTCGGCCTGTTTATCTTTTCAACGCTGATTCTGGTAGTTACGGACAACGTCTGGTTCTGGACCTATGGTCTTTTGTTGGGAGTGTTCGTCGGTCCGGTACAGGCCTCAAGTCGTTCATACCTGTCGCACGTCGCCCCTGAAGCAATGCGCGGCCAGCTGTTCGGCGTATATGCGCTGGCAGGCAAGTCGACCTCGTTTCTCGGGCCTCTGCTTGTCGGCGGATTGACTGCCGTTTTCGACAGTCAACGACTCGGGCTTGCTATCATACCGGTATACTTTCTGGTCGGGTGGCTGATCATGCGTGGAATTCCCGAAAAGAAGTCCGTTTAGTCCGGAACCGCTGAGCTGACAAACAGCATAAACATCAATATCAACTATGATTTTTTCGATGTATTCTTTTTCTGTAACGCCAGAATCTCCTGGCGTAAACTTTTTGCAATGGCTTGTGCTTTTTCCCGATCCTCCTGCTGACCTTTTATCAGCTCCTGTGGATCGCAAGGTGCAGCGAAAACAATCCTGATCGTACCGCGCCGGGGCCAAAATCGGCCGATGGGAAGAAGTTCGTGTGTTCCTTCAATCAAAACCGGGACGACTGTTGTCGGGAACCGTTCAAGCAGCAAACCGATGCCCGATTTAAATGGTCCCAACTCGCCATCTGGTGACCGTCGTCCCTCTGGAAACCAGACAAGATTTCGATCTTTTCGCAGCACCGAGGCAGCAAATGCCAGGCTCGATACCACGGCATGCCTTGAATCAACAGGAATGACATTGCCAAGGTAACTCACAAATCGCATCAATGGATTTCCAAATGCGATACCGGTCAATCCACCCCACCAGGTCTTGTCCAGTACCTCCTGCGGTAAAACCGCAGCAAGCACCACCGGATCAAGACTGCTCAAATGATTGGGAGAAAAGACACAGGGGTGATCAGGGATGTTATCGGATCCCGAGACTTCCAGATCGAAATAATGCCTCACGAATAAAGCATTTAAAAACATCAGAAATCGACGTACATTGTTCTTCAGCCAACCAGACGCCGCAAGGCGGTTCTGTTGTTTAGCGCTGAGAGCTTCCTCTGGATTTTCAAGGGGCTCACCTGCAAATTCCTTAACTCCTTCATGCTCCGCTGCCGTAACCCGCTGGAGAAGATCGCGAACTGTTTCAAGTTCAGCAATTGTCTTTTCGTCCAACTCGATGCCGACCCGTTCACCCACTTCCACCGTCACGGTCAGCCACTCCAGCGAATCAATACCGAGATCGGATTTCAGCTGCGAATCAGGGGTCAGACCTTGATCCTCATAGTGATCGGCAAGCCAGTCCCAAGTGGCTTTTGCCGCTGTATTTTCAAGCAGATCACGATCTTCACCGGACATTTCCTCCAGCGGCAGAGGTTGCTTGCGAGGCTCTTGTTCTTTACCGCTTTTGGTCTCGTGATAACGCTCTTCCAGCAGGTGTCGACGAATTTTACCCAGCCGGGTGCGCGGCAGGGAACGGGCTGTCATGGCAATATCAGCCAATTGCCAATAACTCGGCAGGTCTTCGGCAGTTTTTGTCAAAGCATCAGCAATTTTTTTACGATCATCCTCCTCGGCTCCACCTTCAGGCACAACCAGTGCCACCAGCTGACCATCCTCCTCAAGAACACCAATTTCTTTGACCTGTGGAGTTCGTTCATAGGCCTCTTCGACTTCTTCCGGTGTGATGTTTTTACCACTCTCGGTTACAATAAGGCTGGATACGCGACCGTGCAGCTTAAGATATCCATCATCATCAATCATGCCGAGATCACCTGTGCGAAACCAGCCATCGTCGGTCAAAGCTTCCTTCGACTTATCCGGCAGTTGATAATAGCCGGAAAAGACATTGGGACCGCGGACCAGAACCTCACCTTCCCCCTCTTGCTTACCGGCACTTGAATCAAGCTTGATTTCAACCCCCTCAATCGCCCGACCAACGCTTTCAAAACGCCCTGTTCCAGGCCGATTGATGGTTATCAGGGGCGAGGTCTCAGTCAATCCGTAACCGATTACCACCTGCCAACCCAACCCCTCCAGAGAACGGGCAAGGTCGGGATCGAGGGGTGATCCCCCCGACAACACGAGACGCAAGCAAGGTCCGACTTTTCGATGCAGAGGATAAAGTACGATCCTGGCAACATTCAGGTGAAATTTTAACTGAATGAAAGAGGTCATCTGCAGACAATAAGAGAACAGACGAAGAACCAGCTTGCCCTTTTGCTCAAAACGACCGCGAATGGCGTCATAAAGCGCCCGATAAAGACGCGGCACACCGCAGATGAGGGAAACCTGCCCCTGTTTGACGGCCCGTACAATCTGTGGCCCGGTGAGTGCCAAGGGCAGGACCACAGGAATTTTTTCCGCCAGCGGAAAAAACAGGCCGATGGTAAAGGGATAGACGTGATGGAGCGGCAGAGGAAGCAGGAGCCGATCGTCTTTACGGGCCAGGTCTTCAGCGCGAATTCGATTGATCTGAAAGGCCAGGTTTTTATGGGTCAGGGGTACGCCCTTGGGCGGTCCAGTGGTGCCTGAAGTATAAAACAGAACGGCGGCGTCATCTGCAGTGAGTTGCGGCAGATCACCTTCTTGTTCGAGGTCCCAAAGACTGTCACCATGATGCTCCGGTTTCTGCAACAGGAGCACCTGAGGAAGATCGCAGGAGAGCTCATCAAGGCGAGCGAGTCGTTTTTCTTCGGTCAAAATAAAGCGCGGCGAGCAATCTTGAATGATTCGTTCAAGGGAGTGACTCGCTAGCTGGACATCCAGGGGAACAACGATGCCTCCCGCTCGTATCACTGCCAGGCAGGCGATAATCCACTCCGGGGAATTGCCGGCCCAGAGAATCACATGATCCCCTTTATTCAGCCCGGCATGAATCAGGGTCCCGGCACAATGATGGCTCAAGTTTTTAAGCGTAGAGCGTTCGATGATCCGGATATCCTGCTGGCGCAGTGCGCACAAAGCCGGGTGGCTCCCATCTTTCTCAAGGGCATCGATTAGATCCGCCAGCGTATGAAACGCTTCGATGGAAGAAGTCGATGGGTGCTTGTTGGCCATGGCGGATAAGATCCTTAAAGAAAATAGTTACAGGTCCATGAAATGGCTTAAGCTTTGTGTGTGTTTTTTAAAACCTCACATCTATCAATATTAACAGGGAAGCTGCCTCTTTCAAGTTTCGCAAGCAACTTGAAAGGGGCGATCGGGTGTTAAATAGCTGAAGCAAAAGGGGTTTCTGCACAAAGGGGAGACAAGCAGGCAAGCGCCGCTTTCTTTCAGGGTTTGCTGATTGCAACGGCGCAATAATCATGTAGAGTTATAGCTAATTCAAATAAAACAGAGCTGGGTTATTCTCATCATGCCGATCCACAATTCCGACATCGCCCGGATATTCAACAAGGTCGCCGACCTGCTGGAAATCAGCGCTGCCAACCCTTTTCGGGTACGGGCATATCGCAACCCCGCCCGCACCGTTGAAGACCAGCCGCAGAGCATCGGCGGCATGCTGGAAGAAGGAGAAGATCTTTCTGAGCTTGCGGGTATCGGTGAGGATCTGGCGGGTAAAATCACTGAAATCATCGAAACCGGCAGCCTGAAAATGCTTGAAGAGCTGGAACAGGAGCTGCCGGGTGAGCTGGCACAGCTCCTCAAT
>JAWOFG010000110.1:0-10041 GCA_046482365.1 Pelovirga sp.
TCAGGCATAATCAGAACCGCACCTTGTGTTGAGCCTCAGCAAAATGACTGAAATTAACCAGCACGGCAGGCACCGACAAATCCCGGGCATCCAGTTTCTGGGCCGAGTGATAACGCCACCCTTGGCTGGTTTCTATGAGCAATACCAGCTCAACCATGCGGCTGATCGCTCCCTGGTGAGAGAAATCCATGAGCTGAATACACTCAACCTGACCGTCATCAAGGCGGCGCTCCTGTGTACATTGCCAGGCAACAAGCTCGACCCCGGCAAGCTGTTCATGGGCGAAGATCAGGTAGCTGGACAGATCAGGGAAGTGCTGGAGAAAAGGCGCCTGGGGATGGTAGCTCGCGTAGATGGCAGGGTAATCACCACGACGATGGGCCTCAAAGCGCCGGCGCAGACAATCCGTCGGAGTCATGGCAGAGGTCATTCTTTAATCCGTGGGTCGAGGGCGTCACGGATCCCTTCACCTAACAGATTATAACCAAGAACCGTGATCAGTATCGCAATCCCCGGGAAAACCGACAACCACCAGGCGCTGCCAAGGGTCTGCTTACCGATAATCAGCATATTTCCCCAGGACGGGGTGGGCGGCTGGACTCCGATCCCCAGAAAAGACAGGGCGCTCTCGGTAAGAATAGCGCCGGCAACGCCCAGGGTCGCTGAGACCAGCACCGGTGACAGGGCGTTGGGCAGGATATGCCGAAAAATCAGGCGTGCATCAGAGGCTCCCAGAACCTGGGCGGCAAGAACGAAATCACGCTGGCGCAGGCTCAAAAATTCCGCCCGAACCAGACGGGCGATCCCCATCCAGCTGGTCAGACCGATAACAATCATGATGTTCCAGATTGACGGTTCAAGAAAAGCAATGACCGCCAGAATCAAAAAAAAGGTCGGGAAACACAGCATGATATCAACAAAGCGCATCACCACCGCATCGACCCAGCCACCGTAGTAGCCCGCCAAAGCCCCGCAAAGGATGCCAATCAGGGTCGATATCCCCACCGCAACAAAACCGACCAGCAGGGAAATACGCGCGCCGTAGAGCATCCGCACCAGCACTTCACGGCCCAGATCGTCCGTTCCTAAGGGATGTTCCCAGCTGGGGGGCTGCAAGCTCTTACTGACATCGATGGCCGCCGGATCGACACTGGTAAAACTCGCTGCCGCTGCCATGATGAACATAAACAAGACAATAGCAGCACCCACCAGTGCCATGCGATTGTTCAGCAGGCGCCGCCAGACAACGTCTCGCAAGAAACTGCTACGGGGCAAGGATCCCATCAGATGCCATTAATCCTTTCAACATCGGCCTTGGTCAGTAACCCTTTTTCTCTCAATGTCTGCAACAGGCGATCAAATCGAACGTCAACATCCGGCGTTAAGTCAACCAGGGTGTTACCCATGAGATCGACCACCCCTGGATCTGACTCCAGCAATGACAGATCATCATCGGTGTTCATCCGGATGGCATGGAGGATGTCATCCTCCGTTGCCACCAACGGCAGAACCCGACAACCGGTAATAAATTGCAGGTTCTCAATCAACCGCAGGTCGGTCGGATCGGTCATCGCCACCCGCAAGATTTTTTCATTCTGCTGATAGCGCAACTGAACCGGAAAAACTGTTAACTGTTCCATCCGCTTTAGCGGCAACAGCTCCATCAACACCGGATCGATGGTCAATTCATCTAGACCGACACGTGAATAGAGTTGTTGTGCTTCAAGAAACTCGGCAATCGTCTCCTGTGGCAGGTAGCCGAGCTTAACCAGCGCAGCACCAATCTGCCCACCGAGATTGCGCTGATAAGAAAGGGCTGAATCGAGTTGGAACTGATCGATCAGACCTGCCTCCAACAGCAAATCACCCAGCATATTCGACTTAATATCCATTGTGCCCCCGTGTTCGTATATCTTTCATTAGCCTTTTCCAGCAACCTGTTGGCCATGACGGATGCGCGGATCAGCCAGGGCATAACAGATATCAGCAAGCAGATTCCCGAGCAGGGTCAAAACGGCTCCCATGACCAGAATCCCCATGATCAGGGGATAATCACGCATCATCACGCCATCAAAAAAAAGTTTACCCATGCCGGGAATAGCAAAAATTGTTTCAAAAATCACACTGCCGCCGATCAGCCCCGGCACCGACAAGCCGAGGATAGTAATGACCGGCAACAGGGCATTGCGCAAGGCGTGCTTGTAGATCACCGTATGTTCCGATAATCCCTTGGCACGCGCGGTGAGAATATAATCCTGGCGGATCACTTCAAGCATGTTTGAACGCATATAACGAGAAAAGCCGGCCAGCCCGCCGATGGCGGAAACAAAAACCGGTAAAATCAGGTGACTGATGCGATCAAGAATCTGCCCGGAAAAACTCAAATACTCATATCCCATGGATTTGAGCCCGGAGATCGGCAGTAAACCCAGGCGAACACCAAACCAGTCCATCAACAGCAGGGCCAACCAGAACGACGGCATGGCAAAGCCGGTAAACACCAGAATCGTCGTGGAACGATCAAACAGGGAGTTGCGTCGTACGGCCGAAAGAATCCCCAGGGGAACGGAAACTACCAGAATAAAAGCGATCGACAGTAGATTGATCAGAATTGTCACCGGCAGACGTTCGAGAATTTTATCAATCACCGGCCGCCGATCACCGGCAAAGGACACACCGAAATCGAGCACGGCCAGACGACCAAGCCACTGTCCATACTGAACATATAGCGGCTGGTCAAGGCCGTATTGACGACGTAAGCGCTCCTGCAATTCCGCACTGGCCTGGGGGTTCATCTGGGTCTGCAGATCGGTCGGCTCTCCCGGGGCCAGATGAATCACTACAAAGGAGATCAGGGTGATTCCCAAGAGCAGTGGAATTAACAGCAACAGACGTCTGGCGAGATAAGGTAGCATCGTATCCTAGCGAGTGTATTTCTGTTCGGCCTGAGGCACAAACCAGTCCTGGAAGTTGTAGCGGATTCCTGCCGGGGCCGGTTCGATTCCACGAAAACGCCGGGACACCGCCGGTAGGGCCTCAGAAACATACAAAAAGGTGTAGGGTTGCTCCTCGGCGAGAATTTCCTGGAAACGATCATAATAGAGCTTGCGTTGCTCCTGGTCGAACACCCGGCGCCCACGCTCCAGCAATTCATCGACCTCAGGATGCTCAAAGCCGATAAAGTTCAGTTGCCCGGGGACGGTCTTGCTGGAATGCCAGATATTGTACTGATCCGGCTCCGGTCCACCGCTCCAGCCGAGGATAGTCGCGTCAAAATTACCCGGGTTGATAAAATCTTTAAGGAATGACGCCCATTCGATCACCCGCAGACGCACATCCACCCCTATTTCGCGAAAACGCCGCTGAATAATTTCACCGGTTTTGATGCGCAGATCATTCCCCTGATTGGTAACAATGGTAAACGCCAGAGGTTTACCATCTTTCTCGAGAATACCGTCGCCGTTTGCATCATGCCAGCCGGCCTCTGCCAGCAGTAGCCGTGCTTTTTCAGGGTTATAATGATACTTGTTTACTTCCGGGTTATACACCCAGGTATCAGGTTTGTAGGGCCCGGTAGCAGCGACACCATAACCGAGCAGGACGCCATCAATCAACTCCTGTTTATCAATAGCGTAAGCCAGGGCCTGCCGCACTTGTTTATCGGCAAACAACGGCCGCCGCAAATTATAGCCAAGGTAGGTATAGCCGAAACTTAAATATTGATATTTATTGTAATTTCTGCGGAAAGCCGGGGTATCAGTCTGGCGATCAAACTGCAACGGCGTTAAACCCATAAAGTCAAGGCTACCGGTCTGCAATTCAAGAAACTGGGTCGACACATCGGGAATAATCCGGTAAACCACCCGGCGGATATAAGGTGGCCCCTCGAAGTAGTCCGGATTGGCCTCCAGCACAATCTTCTCACCACTGACCCACTCACTAAAGCGATAGGGTCCAGTGCCAACCGGGCTGCGTGACAGCGGACTGCGCAAAATATCAGTCCCTTCAAGCAGATGGCGGGGATGAATGGCCGTCGCCCAACTCAAGAGGGCCGGCGCATAAGGGGTATCGTAATGAGCAACAAAGGTATAGGGGTCGGGAGTTTCAACCCGGGTCACCTGACTGAACGACTCGGCATAGGCGGTCGGGATCTCGGGGTCAATGTATAGTTCGTAAGTAAACTTGACATCGGCAGAGGTAAAGGGGCGGCCATCGTGCCAGCGAACATCGCGGCGCAGATAAAAGGTCAGGATGCGGTTGTCTTCTGACACCTCCCAGCGTTGTGCCAACTCGCCTTCCAGTTCAAGTTGACCATTGTAGCGTAGCAGACCATTGTAGACGAGGCTGTTGATGGCACTGGAAGCAGAATCTGAAGAAAGTACCGGCAGCAGATTGCTGGCATCACCAATGGACGCCTCAATAAAGGTATCACCATATGTCGGTACCAGCGCCTCTGACATCCCGGGTAGCGACGCGTCCGGCTGGCGCTCACAGGCCCCCAGTAACAGCAGCAGTGCTGCGGTAACACCCAGTCTGAAGATCATATGCAACATGTCGAGCCTCTTGTTCGTTGTCAGGGAATCGGCTCAATAGTGATATTCTCCGGCGCCTGCAAAGTAAATCGCTCAGCCGGAATATCGCCATTAAGGGTCAGCTCATTGATGGTCATCGCCAGGCTTATATCTTCCTCGGGCATGCGCAATGCGATGCGCCGGGGAAATCCGTCAGCCGCTGAAAAACGGGAATAATCAACGGCAAGTCGGGTCTGTTGGTGGTGCGCATATTCACTACCGGTCAGTTGCAACTGATCATCGAAATAGAAGGTCTGACTGAAAGACCCATCGACCAGAAGCAACTCAAGCAGATCGCCGCGCTGATGTACCCGGGCTTGTTGATAATCAACAAGCGGCGGCTCATAGAGCAGTATAGCCACCAGTAACTGCGGTGGCAGCGGCAACCGGACAAAGCGGGCAAAATTTTCTTCCGTGGCGCTGCCGCGATAGAAACGTGGCGGATTGGTCGTGTTCAGCAAAACAGACAGGACCTCACCATCACTGGTCAGTTGCATGACTAACTGCCCGAAGCCGGTCAGGGCGTCAACGCGAATGCGGTCGGGCTCTTCTACCAGAATAAACTGCTGAGTAGAAACATACTTCCCTTGGGCAGTAATTGAGACCGAAGCCGCAGTGTCAAGTCGGTTGTTGGTGCCGGCCCGAGCGTTCAGCAACTCCACCAGCTCGCTTGCCGCCGGAACATCAGTCCAGAGGGGTTCGGGTGGTCGGGCGCAGGCATTAAGCAGCAACAGTAATAGTAACAATAGCCACTTCATGGTTTATACTCCCGCTGCAGTTGGTCGAGCTTTTCCTCTACCCCTTGCGCCTCGGGGTCGATCGCCAGGATACCACGATAAGCCTGGATGGCTTCAGCATAGAGCTCCATCTGCTGATAGAGATCCCCCAGATGCTCCAGGATGACCTGATCATCCGGTTGCATAGTGATGGCGCGCTCAAGGTGAACACGACTCCGTGAGTATTCTCCAAGTTTAAAGTAGACCCAGCCAAGGGTATCTTCTATATAACCGGCAGGTTTTAGCTGTAGCGCCAGTTTTGCGCGCTCTAGCGCCAGGGGGAGATCAAGGTTGGCTTCTGCCTGGGAATAGGCCAGAAAGTTCAAGGCATCGGCATGCTCGGCATCAATCAGTAAAACCCTCTCCATAACCTCCAGAGCCGCCTGATGATTGTCCAGGGCCTCAAATATCAGGCCCTGCTGGTATAACAGACGCACGTCCTGTGGATGCAGAGAAACACCTTCCCTGGCAAAATCAAGTGCCGATGTCAGATCCTGCTGCTGCTGATAAAAGGCTACCAGATAGTAATAAACCTCGCTATCATCAATTCCTTGTTCCAGTAAATCTTGCAACAACTCTGTCCCCTCATCCACTAATCCTTCCTGCAGCTGCAGGTAAGACAATTGCAGCATGGCGTCACGATAGGTCGTTGCTTCAGGTGGCACCTCTTGCAACTGCTCTATCGCATCCTGATAACGCGACTGACCGATCAGGGCAAGGGCGAGAAAATAGCGATTGTTGCCGGCCGCATCCCCTTTGTCAATCAGCTGCCGGAACTCCTCACTGGCTTGCTGCCACTGATTCATATGCAGATAGAGCAGGCCGATCTGATTGCCACCCAACAGCGATGGCAACTGCTCGCGAATGATTAACAGCTGTTCAAGGGCCGGCTGCAGCTGCTGACGGGCAAGATAGAGCTGCGCCAGCTGTTGGCGAATGGATGGCGCAAAGGGCACCTGTTCAAGGGTTTCCAGATAAAGACCAATGGCTTTGGCCGGGTCATGTTTTTCCAGTACTTGTCCCAACTCCAGCACTACCGGCAAGCGCCCCGGATAAGTCTCAAGATAGCGGTGATACATCCGGATTGCTGCATCCGGCTGCTGACTATCGCGATAAATGCGGGCCAGGGACAGCATGGCCTGATCAGCATCCGGGCGTTTCTGCAGTAATTCTTCCAGGGTTGCCAAGGCTTCATCAACCCGCCCTAGCTGAACAAAAGCCATGGCAAGGCGCAAATGTAGGGATTCATTATCCGGAGCTAACTCCAGCGCCCGGTTAAAGTGATCGACAGCATCGAGTCCACGTTGCTGCATCAGGTAAATATCACCAAGTAACAAGTATGTTTCCAGGACAAAAGGAGGTTTTTCTATCAGCTCGGTCAGTAATAATACGGCAGCGTCAGAACGCTCCAGGTGAAGATAGCCACGCGCCAGCAGCCGTTGTAAATAAGTAGATTGCGGGTCAAAGGCCAGAGCACGTTCCAGAGCACCAACAGCAGCCTCCCAGTTATTATCGGCAGCATAAAGTCGAAACTGGGCAAAGGCCAAAAGCGCCTGAGAACCGGTACTTCGTGATGTATTCTCTACAGCATGATGAGCTGTGGTCCCCACCGTAACCGGACCCTCTTTCACGGACGTCGACAAAGCAGCGCCACAGCCGGCTAAGGTCAGCAAAAATACAACTGACATTGTGGTAAAATAAAATAGTCGGGCAAGGGTACGATCGTTCAAGTGGCAATCCTTCAATAACTGTTACCGGCAAAGGTTTTTGTCTCTTTACTCATACCACATGCCCAAAGATTACAAAAGATGAGTCAAAAGGAAAACCGGCAATCAGTAAACGGAAATCCTTTAAAACAAAGGACTGACAGCTATTATTGCCGGTTGTAATTATGAATTGGTGGGTTTAGTCTGTAAAATCATAAGCTAAACCCAACCCAGGAAAAGCATTGGGCTGGCACCATCAGCCCGGGGAAAAGGCATCACTATGAAACAACATCGTCCTGACAACACCCTGCGCGAAGCCTGGATTCTGTTTATGATCCTCGGAATGGTTATGATTAATTTTCCCTTTATCCATATTTTTGATGGTGACATGTCCATTTTAGGCATTCCCAGGCTGGTGATCTATTTCATGTACGGCTGGCCGGCTTCGATTGCTGTTATCTGGCTGTTCGTCCGCCGCCTTGAGCAGGAAAGTCAGACCCAGCAACACAACAACAATAACGACGCAATCACCCGCTGACATTCATAATGGCCAGGCGATGGACACCATGACGGTTATTTCAGCAGAAAAAATCATTGTCGTCTCCCTGTGTTACTTCGCCCTGATTTTTTTTGTTGCCTACTATGCCGACCGTCGCCGCAGGATGGGGCGCAGCCTGCTTTCCAATCCCCATATTTACACCCTGTCAATGGCCATTTACTGCACCAGCTGGACCTTTTACGGCAGTGTTGGCAAGGCCGCTACCTCCGGGCTTGATTATCTGCCCATTTACCTGGGGCCGACTCTGATTGCCTTTGGCTGGTGGTTCCTGTTACGCAAAATGGTGCGCGTCAGCAAGGAACAGAATATTACCAGCCTTGCTGACTTTCTTGCCAGCCGCTACGACCGCTCTACCGTTCTTGGTGCCATTGTGACCCTGTTTGCGGTCTTCGGCATCACGCCCTACATTGCCCTGCAGCTCAAAGCCATTGCCCAAACCCTGGACATTCTCTTTTTACCATTGAAAAGTCTGCCGGAACCAACCTCCGGTCTTATCCCTTACCTGCCGGGACAAGTCGACTCAGCCCTTATCATTACTCTCCTGTTGGCCCTGTTCGGCATCCTTTTTGGTGCCCGTCACCTCGACTCTTCAGAGCGGCATGAAGGACTGGTGGTTGCGGTGGCACTGGAGTCGCTGGTCAAGCTGGTGGCCTTTGTGACCGTAGGCATCTTTGTTACCTACGGGCTGTTCGATGGTTTCATCGATCTGTTCCAGCAATTCTATCAACGTTTTCCTGATCGCAGTTATCTCTTTGCCGTCGGCACAGCTCAGGTACCGTACACCAAATGGTTCACCCTGATCATTATTTCCATGGCGGCAATCATGTTTTTGCCGCGTCAGTTTCATATCATGGTGACGGAAAACGCCAACGAGGAACATATCAAAAAAGCCATGTGGCGCTTTCCCGCTTATCTGTTTCTGATCAACCTTTTCGTCCTGCCCATCGCCATGGGCGGCTTACTGCTCAATCAGGGTGATACCACCCAGGCCGATTATTTTGTCCTGACCCTGCCGTTAGGCGCTAACCAGCCCTGGCTGGCATTACTGGTCTTTATTGGTGGACTCTCAGCCGCCGCCGGCATGGTCATGGTTTCTTCGGTGACCCTGGCCACCATGATCCTCAACCACCTGGTCATGCCGGTGATTCTTAAATTAAAACTGCGCGCGCAGGATCTTTCCGGCATCCTGATTAACATCAAACGCCTGGGCATCGTTGGTGTCGTTCTGTTGGGCTATCTTTACTTTATCGTCATTGGTGATTCCTACGCCCTGGTCAATATCGGCCTGATCTCGTTCATGGCCGCGGCCCAGTTTGCCCCTGCCATGATTGGTGCCATCTACTGGAAACGTGCCAACAAATATGCCGCTATCTGGTCAATCAGTTTGGGTTTTGCGGTCTGGGTTTATACCCTGCTGATTCCATCTTTTGCCCGCTCAGGCTGGATCAGCTCTCAGTTGCTCGAACATGGTCCCCTTGGTTTGGCACTCCTTAAACCTCTGGAACTGTTTGGATTAAGTGGCTTTGATATGTATACCCACTCCCTGTTCTGGAGTCTGATGTTTAACCTCGGCGTTTATTGCATGGTATCGATTCTGACCGGGCAAAGTGATGCGGAAAAAAAACGGGCGCTCATGTTTGTTGATGTTTTTGTTGACCAGGAACAACCGGATGAACGCTTGACCCGCATCAGCAAAGCCCCAACGATTGTTGAATTTGTCGATCTGATGTCAAAATTTATCGGAGAAAAACCCGCCAAAACAGCCATTTCAACTTTTCTGGCTGACAAGGAAATCGATCATCGCGGCAGTCTCAATGATCAGGATATTTTCAGTCTGAAGACCTTTACCGAACGGACTCTTGCCGGTCATGTCGGAGCCGGTTCTGCCCGCATCATCCTGGAGAACTACCTCGCGGCGCGGGGTAGTGAGATGGAAAATATTTTTGACATCTTCGGCTCGGTGACCATCGATGGAGCAATCAGCCGAGAACACTTAAGTGTCTTGTATGATGTGTCTCAGCTGGTTTCCAGTGGAGACAGCTTTCAATCCAAACTCGACCGCATTCTCGAACTGCTGGCAGAGCAGTTCAAATTTGATCTCTGTGTCATCCGCTTTTTGGAACCTAAAACCCGCACGCTGCTGGTCAAAAGTCTGGTTGGTGAGACCTTCAATCATTTCGGCAAATTCAAAGTCATAGTGAGGATTGCTCCAATATCCTTCAGTGCCACGCAGTTTTGCATCGTGTATAAGTGCAAGTTCGCGAAGTTCTGCGGAAGTGCATACCGTGTTCTGAATTGCCATTTCAGTTTACTCCTTAATAGCGTTGGCCCAGTTGCCTAACTATGTGTATAGTATATGAGTATTGGAGGTAGTTGTCAACTACTTTTGGAGAACCTAAACTGCGAAAAGTGGTCCTCTCGCTTCAAAT
>JAWOFG010000137.1:0-13415 GCA_046482365.1 Pelovirga sp.
GGTTGAAGAAGTAGTGGAAGAAGAAATACCGAGAACTGAAGAAGAGGTAGAAGCTGATACTTCTGAAACTACTGAAGAAACAGCAGAAACAACAGAGTCTGTTCCGGAAGAATCTGAAGTTGAAGAACAATCGGATTCTGATGAGACAGAAAAAGAAAATGTAGAAAGCAGTGAAACAGAATCTGCTGAAAAAGAAACAGAAGAGTCCCTTGCGGCCTTCAAATATAGCGATAATGAAATTGCTGATTTGAAAAAAGGACAGGCAATGGTTTAATCCTCCAGACATTTGAGTCACTCAACCAACCCTATCTTTTAAGATGTTTGTCGTTCTTATTATTTCGGATATTGGGCGATCAATTCTGACTGAATCAGTTCGGATAGTTGACGGTAGCCAAAAACTTGCAACGGCTTGCCGTTGACAAAGTAGCCGGGAGTTTTTTGTACATCAAGGGCTTTCACGTCGGCCATATCCCGGGCAATAATTTTGGCAATAGCGGGGTCATGCATATCTTTTTTGATTTGCTCGATATCAACTCCCGCCCTGGGGAGGATCTTCCATAATCTTTCTGGTTGGTAATTATGATGGTTAGCCCAGATATTCTGGGTGGCAAACATCAGATTCAAGGTCTCCCAGTACTTCCCCTGCATTCCCGCCGCTTCAAGAATTTTGACGAAATCGTCAGCACCATCATGGAACGGGGCGTAACGGAGCACCAATTTTATTTTACCGGGATTGGCATCCATGATTTGTTTGATAAAGGGAGAAAAAGCAGCGCAGGTTTCGCAGGCCGGATCCATAAACTCGACCAGGTAAACCTTGGCGTCAGCGCTACCAAGAGTTCGTGAATGATCTCTGACAAAAAGCTCGGCGTTTTCTGCCGCCAAAAAACCGTACTTTTTTGCCTGCTGGTCTTGATAATAATTATTACCAACCACAAAAGCCAGGACCAGCACCAGACAAGTTATTCCAACCAGAGCGTATTTCATTTCGAGGTTCTCCTCTTCAGGATGATTAGCAGAGTGACAAGGGTTGAAAATGCGAAAAATGACAACATGGGGATGGATATAAAACCGAACAACTCAAAATATTGTTCCGTGCAGGAAACACCCTGTGAACAGGGTTGAATGTTTTCCGGAATAATTCCAGCGTAAAGCAATGTATGGTAAAGAGCCGTCAATCCGCCGGCGATGGTCAATGGCAGGGAATACTTGATGACACTCTTGTCAAACGTCGGGAATAGACCGGCAGCGAAAATAAAGATTAACGGAAACAGGCAGATCCGCTGATACCAGCAGAGGACACAGGGTTGATACTCTAAAACAGAACTGAAAAAGATGCTGATTGTTGTCGAGATACTGACCAGAAGCCAGCACAAAAACAATAACATCCAGTTTGTATTTGTTTCTTTGTCAGATTGCGACATAAGCAATTGCTCCACTTCATGGTGATCAGTAACAGCAGATTGAACATCAGCATGCGGATCAGTCGTGCATGGGGGATGTGTCGACGACGTAAGTTCAAATAATGATTTCTTGTTGCTGGATGTTTTCGAGGGGTGTAGATAGGTTAACGGAGTAGAACAACTGTACGTAGCACTTGTAATGTTTGATCTTCGGGCAAGTAACCAGGGAGATGGCGTCTGGTTAAGTGTGTACCCCCTAAGTTCAGCCCAGGAGTGTGGGCAACATAAGTCGTGTCGAATGAAACTGCTAAATTTTTGCTTAGCAGGTCGGACAGTTTTGAGCTAGGAAGAGCTGAAGTCAATACCGGGGAATCAAGGCAATCGTCACCAGATGAAAAGGATAAACTTGCTGACGGAGGAATTTTTGAACCCTGTTGAGGCAGTTCGGAATCCGCAGAACAATTGCCCCAACATTTGCCGATGGGATTCACTTTCAGATGGGAGGATTCTTCATCTGTGTGACACCAGAAGGCAGCATTGGCAGTGCCTAAGCTGAGTAGCATATAGATCAGCACCATCAATTGGACGATCCCTTTTTTCTGTAGAGCGCTAGTCAGCATGAGTATTGCCTAAAAAGAAGAAAAACTCCAAAGAAGTGACAAAAGACATATATCTGTCTTTACAGACAAAAACGAGAGGGAAACGCTCTTTTTATCTCTGCGCGTATGCACACTTTAGTCGCGACATGAATCTCATGCAACTACCAAAACCGATGACTTTAAATTACAAATTGAGAAAAATGGAAAGCCGGTTACAAGGAGTTACCACAACTGACTTTTTTAAACAGCTGTTCCGCGCAGGGCTGATTATTGTGCATAAAACCTCCGGTAACCGGACTGAGAAGCCTTCTCGTGTCAGCAGCAGCTCTCATCAAATCTCTATCATTTTTTCCAGGCCTTCTTGACACCGTCCAGATGAATGCTAATTTTAAGTAATCTCAGTACTTTAATTCCAGCTTGTTGCCATTAATAAAGGTTGATTCGGAGGCGTGGTGGGTAAACAATCCATCGAACTGAGCTATGCTATTCGCCTGCGGGTGATCGGCAAATATTTTGGCCAGTTGAGCCTTGTGGTGGCGTTTCTGACCCTGGCGCCTCTGGCGGTTACGCTCTTTACCGCAGAATTTGCCATTGCTCTGCGCTATGGCGTGGTTATCGCGGTGCTTTCAGGCGCTGGAATCTTTCTGGCCCGGATACGCGCTGCACGCCGTGTTCAGGCCAACGAAGCGATGGTTCTGGCGGCAACCACATTTCTGGTCATTCCGCTGGTGATGTCCTATCCGATGATGGGATCAGGTCTTTCCTTCGGCGACGCGCTGTTTGAGGCAATTTCAGCTGCGACCACGACAGGGCTCAGCACCTTGGCAACGGTCGAAGACAAACCCCTGGCCTTTCATTTTGCCCGATCCTGGATGCAGTGGTATGGCGGATTGGGGATCCTGATTCTGTCTCTTGCGCTGCTGATGCGTCCGGGCATCACCGCCAAAAGCTTGGCGGTCACAGAAGACATCAGAGATGATCTGGTTGGCGGGACCAAGGTTTACGCACAAAAGATCCTTGTCATCTATGTTGCGCTGACCTGCTTGGGCATCTTTGTTCTGTTGCTGGCGGGCAGTGGATTGTTCAATGCAGTAGTCTATACCTTGTCGGCAGTTTCTACCGGCGGCTTTGCTCCCCACGACGCCAGTCTCGGACAATTTTCCACCGGGCTGATACCCTGGATAACGATTCTTACATGTTTCGCCTGCGCCCTGCCTCTCTTGCTCTATTATCAGGGGTGGCGTGAAAAATGGAAAAAACTGTTTTGTGACCTGCAGTTGCGCGCGTTGAGCTTCATCGCCCTGGCGATGAGCCTGATTCTGAGTGCCTGCCTGTACTTCTTTATGCATCAGCCCTGGCAACAAGCGCTCTACCATGGTCCGCTGATCGCTCTTTCGGCCCAGTCAACCGCTGGTTTCACCACACTCAATCTGGGAGAATTGGATGCCGGTTCCAAATTGGTGTTGATTCTCTCTATGGCCATCGGTGGCGGAATCGGATCGACGGCCGGGGGCATCAAAGTGCTGCGTATTCTCATCCTTCTGCGTCTGGTCCAGTTAACTTTGATAAAAACCAGCCTGCCGTCGCACGCTGTTCTGGATCAACGTCTGGGAGGCAAGCGCCTCGAAGAAGGGGAAATCCGCCAGACATTGCTTTTTTTTCTCCTCTTTTTTGCGGTGGTGACGGCTTCCTGGTTTCTTTTTCTGGTATATGGCTATGACCCTCTTGATTCACTTTTTGATGTGGTTTCGGCGACTGGAACGGTGGGGCTTTCCTCCGGAGTCGTCGGAACGAATTTGCCCGGCATTCTAAAAACAGCTTTATGCGTCAATATGTTGTTGGGTCGGCTTGAAATCATGGCATGGCTCGTCATGCTCTATCCACGAACCTGGGTTGGATTACGGGTGGAGGAATCATGAGAATTGTCTTTATCGGAGCAGGAGAATTGACCGTATCTACTGCCAAGTTACTTATGAATCGCGGGCATGAGGTCATTATCATAGAAGCTCAAAAGAGCAAAATCGACGATCTGTCCGAGAGCCTCGATTGCAGTTTTCTGTTTGGCGATGGAAGTCGTCCGCATATCCTGGAAGAGGCAGATCCCAAGGACTCTGATTTTTTGTTCTGTCTTACAGACAATGATCAGAACAATATCATCGCCGGTCTGGTCGGAAGATCGCTGGGCTTCAAGCGGGTGGTGGTCAATATTCATGACCGGGAGTTTGAAAGCATCTGCCTGGAGCTCGGGCTTGAAGATACCATCATCCCTTCACGGACTATTGGTCGCTATCTGGCCGATATGGCTTCAGGTGTTGACACGCTGGAGCTCTCCACGGTCATTAGAGATGAAGCGCGCCTCTATGCTGTTTCAATCGATGAGGATCACGCCGGGAAACATCTTGACGATCTCGAACTGCCGGAAAAAACCCGGGCGATTTTCTATTATCGGGATGACAAGTTTCGTTTGACTGAAAAGGACTCAAAACTTAAACAGGAAGATACATTGGTTTTTATCTGCCACATGGAATCCCTTGATGCTCTAAAAAAATTGTTCAATAAAGAGGCAAAGCAAAAAAGATCAGGAGGGTCATAGCGGCGCCCCATCAACTGCAAGGAAACCTTTATGGAATCAATACTTTTCAGCGGTCGTTCGCATCCGGAACCCGGCCGAAAGCTGACCACGATTCTCGGAGTCAAGCTCGTCTCCCTAAAAACCAGGTAGCTATGCAGCTTGGCCGGTACAGCCACTTTGCCGCGCTAACCTTTTGCAGGTTTGTTAGCCTGTCCGTTTGACATTGGAAAATCGTCTTACATAATACAAAGTGATTGCACAGTAAGACCTTTCAGAACAAAGCTAGCTTGCTCTACTGACCAACAAGGAGACCGCATGTCAAAAAACTCCATTGAGAACAATTGTGACTGTAGCAGAGGGGTGACCCGCCGCGGCTTTCTGTCTGCCGCCGGAGCATCGACCGCGTTGTTCGCAGCGGGCGCGCGCTTCCAGATCAATGAGGTTCAGGCCGCCGCTCCGGAATTCACGACCGAGGACATGAGCAAGATTAGCCTTGACATTAATGGCCGACGCAAGCGGTTGCTGGTCGAGCCGCGCTGGACCCTTCTGTTTGTGCTGCGCGACCGACTGGGCCTGACCGGCACCAAGGTCGGTTGCGAACGTGGGGAGTGCGGTGCCTGTACGGTATTGATTGATGATGAACCGCGTTATGCCTGCATGTTATTGGCAGTCGAAGCTGTTGGTAAGAAAATTGTCACCCTTGAGGGACTTATGGACGGAGAGCGGCTGGGCGCAACGCAACAGGCCTTTGTGCAACAGGATGCCTATCAGTGTGGCTACTGCACCCCTGGGCAGATCATGGCCGCAGAAGGCCTGTTGCGTGCCAATCCAAACCCGACGATGGATGAAATTGCCCGGGAGATGAGTGGCAATCTGTGCCGGTGTGGCGCCTATACCCACATTTTCAAAGCGGTCAAAGTGGCTGCGGACAAGAAACGCAGCTGATCACCATCGAGAAGTAATCAGAAAGTCCTCTTTCCACCGCGCATGTATTTTGCCTGTCTAATTTTTTGGAGGCATTATGGCCGATGATCAGAACGATCTCTATTATGTCAAGGATATGCCGGTTCCCGAAACTCCGGCTGGCGGCGACAATCCGCAACCATGGGGGCAAACCAACATTATCGGCAAAGGTCTGCCGCGCGCTGACGGCTACGATCGTGTCAGCGGAACGGCGGTTTATCCTTCTGACGTCACCTTGCCGCGCATGCTTTATGGCGCTGTGCTGCGCTGTCCCCATCCCCACGCCAAAGTGCGCAGCATCAATACCAAAGCTGCGCAACAGCTGCCCGGAATCAGCACCATTATCACCAATGAGAATCAAATAGCCCAGTTAACCTGGCAATGGGCCGAGGGACACGAAAATCTGTTATTTGACCCGCATTGCCGCTTTGAGGGTGAAGCGGTGGCTGCCGTCGCCGCCGACACACCACAGCAGGCGCAAGATGCCTTGCGCGCCATTGAGGTCGACTACGAGGTGCTGCCCTTTGTCGTTGATGAGCGCGAAGCATTGACAAAAGCGGCGCCGGACATTCATTCCGGAGGCAATCAGGTCAAAAAGGACAGCTACAGCCGTGGTGATATGACCAAGGGTTTTGCCGAGGCTGAAGTGGTGCGGGAGCGCGAATTCCGTACCGAATCGGAGCTGCACACACCATTGGAGTTGCATGGCTGCGTCGCCAACTGGGAAGGCGACAGCCTGACCATCTGGGAATCAACCCAAGGGGTATATGCCGTGCAGTCCAAAGTGGCCGCTACCCTCAAGCTGCCACTGTCTAAGGTGCGCGTCATCGGTCATTATCTTGGCGGTGCTTTCGGCAGCAAGCTGCAACCGGGGAAATACACCATCATCGCCGCCTTGCTGGCGAAAGAAACCGCCCGACCGGTCAAATTATTTCTCTCCCGCGAGGAAACCTTTCTCTGCGTCGGCAACCGGCCGCCTGCCAACATGAAGATCAAAGCAGGCGTTAAGAGCGATGGCACTCTCGCCGCCCTTGAATTCGTCGCCACTGCAAGCGGCGGGGCCTACCCTGCCGGCGGCACGTCAATCCTGGACTGGCTGGTGCGCGATCTTTATCTGTGCCCCAATGTGCGTTGCGAAACAACCGATATATTCATCAACGGAGGTCCCTCCCGCCCCTTCCGTGCGCCTGGACACCCGCAGTGTTCGTGGGCCCTTGAGCAAATCATGGATGAGCTAGCTGAGGCGATCGGCATGGATCCCGTCGAATTCCGTCTACGCAATATTCCCCAGGTGAGTCAGGGTCGCGGCGGCATACCCTATACCAGCACCGGACTCGAAGAATGCATCAAACAGGGCGCCGAGGAATTCAACTGGTCTAAAAGTCGTGAGTCAGCGCTGCGGGCAAACCAGAACAGCGGTCATTTAAAGCGCGGGGTCGGCATGGGCAGCTGCGTCTGGTTTGTCGGCGGTGGTGGACCACCATCGACGGTCATCGTGAAACTGTTCGCCGATGGCAGCGTTAACCTGAATATGGGCGCATCGGATATCGGCACCGGCACAAAAACCATTATGGCCATGGTCGTCGCGGAGGAGCTGGGTGTGAAACCGGACCTCATTCAGATTGAAAATGCCGACACCGGAACCACTCAATACGCGACACCGAGCGGCGGCAGTAAAACGGTACCGACTGAAGCCCCGACGGTGCGCGCAGCGGCCGTAGAGGTGAAGCGTCAGTTGCTGCAGATGGCCGCCGATCAGCTCGATGTCCGGGCTGATGAATTGCGCTTTGCCGGAGACATAGTGGTTTCCAGACAGGATTCCGAAAAAAAAGTGGCCATTACTGACCTCAAGCAGCTGAAAAAACGCGGTGTAGTGGTCGGCACGGGATATCGTGGTCCTAATCCGGAAAATAAGGCGATCAATCCGTTCGCTGCCCAGTTCTGTGAAGTTGAAGTCAATACACATACCGGCGAAATTAAATTGCTGCGTTTTCTTGGCGCCAATGAAAGTGGCCGCGTCATGAACCGTCTGACCTATGACAACCAGGTGTTTGGCGGCATTGCGATGGGCATTGGCCTGGGTATGACTGAGATCCGCCAGTTTGATCATGGGCAGACCGGCAAACTGGTCAACAAGAACTGGCACGACTACAAGCTGCCGACGGCCCTCGATATCCCTCTGCAGATGACATCGCTGCCCATTGACCAGCCCGATGCCGAGGCCAACAGCACCGGCGCCAAGGGTCTCGGCGAACCCGTTACCATCCCGACCGCTGCGGTCATCGCCAATGCGGTCTGTCACGCCACCGGAGTGCGCTTTACCGACACACCGCTCAATCCCCTTCAGGTCATAAAGGGGCTGACCCAAGCAAACAGAAAGGAAGGTTGAGATATGCTGCCGGCATTCAATTATGCGCGCCCTGAAAGTTTAAAAGAGGTGTTCCGGGAACTCAAAACGACCAATGCCTATCTGCATGCAGGGGGCAGCGACCTGCTCGGGTGCTTGCATGACGGTATTTTCCCGGCAGCAAAGCTGGTCAGTCTCAATGCCCTCAAAGGGCTTAGCAGCATTAAAAAAACAGCCGATGGCGGACTTAAGATCGGCGCGCTGGTGAACATCAGTACTCTGGCTGCTGCATCTGACATCAGCCATCGCTACCCGGTGCTGGCTGAGGCTGCAGCACAGGTAGCCAGTCCGCAACTGCGTAATCAGGGAACCTTGGGAGGCAATCTCTGCCAGAAACCCCGTTGCTGGTACTACCGTGGTGATTTCGCCTGTATACGCAAAGGCGGATCAAAATGCTACGCCTTCAATGGGCAAAATCAATTTCACTGCATTCTCGGCGGTAGTGCCTGTTACATTGTTCATCCATCCGATGTCGCGCCAGCACTTGTTGCTCTCGATGCCGTTGTAAAGATCAGTGGAGCGCAGGGCGAACGGACCCTGCCGGTCGCCGATCTCCATGTTCTTCCAAAGGATGATCCGCTTCGGGAAACCTATCTTGAACCTGGGGAGGTCATCACGGCAGTTCAAATTCCGCCTCCGGCTTCAAATCTGCGCAGCAGCTACCGCAAGATAGGCGCCCGCCAATCCTGGGATTTTGCCGTGGCGGGTCTGGCTCTGGCCCTGGCCATGGATCAGGACCAGGTCACGAATGCACGCATCGTGCTGAGCGGCGCCGCGCCGGTGCCCTGGCGCAGTCGGGAGGCCGAAGCGGCGCTCAAGGGGCAGCGCCTTACGGCTGAAACTGCTGGTCAGGCAGCCGCAGCGGCGGTGGCCAAGGCTAAGGCCCTGGAACATAACGCCTACAAAATCTCCATGTTTAAGGGACTGATTCAGGAGCAACTACTGAAACTTCTGAGCTGATCTTTTTTATTTCCAGTAATGCAGAACACGCTGGTAATCCGCTGGAGTATCCAGATCCATCAGGATACCCGGATCATCGACATCAACCAGTTGCAGACGTTCGGCATAGGCTGTCAGCAAGTCACGCAAGGTGGGATACGTCACAAGTTCCTGCAGGAGCTTACTTGGCACCAGTACCGGATGTCCCTTGCGATCCTTGCAGCGCGGCTGCACGATGGCATCCGGATGAGCTTGATAGTGATCAGCCAGGTGCCGGTATGTTGCAGGGGCAATCAACGGCTGATCTCCCAGGCAAATGATCACGCCGTGCTCCTTTTGCGGCAAAAGCGGCAGTGCCGTGCGCAAAGAATCAACCATGTCGCAGTTCTCTAACCGATTCCAGAGGATGGAAACGGCAAAATCGGCCAGGCTGTCCGCAACGGGTTTGCCCTGCGCACCAAGAACCACCAGAATCCGATCAGGCTGGGCTTCTTCCAGGGCGAGGAGTACCTGTTGGAGTACCGTTCGCCCCCCCAGCGGCAGAAGCGGCTTGCTGCAGCCCATGCGCCGCGACCGTCCGGCAGCCAGAACGATGGCTGTGAGATTTCTGGTCACGACGCATCCTGCCGCCGATGGTTCTGCACCAGCTGCGCCAGAATACTCAGGGCAATTTCCGCCGGTGTCTCCGCACCGATATCGAGTCCTACCGGCGATGCGATCGCGGCAATGGCGTCAGCAGCACAACCCTGCGCCCTCAGATACTTTTCCATGCTTTTGCGTTTACGCCGGCTACCGACCACACCGACAAAGCTGGCGCCTGCTTCCAGCGCAGTACGCGCTGCAGCAAAATCCTGCTCATGGCCCGGGCAGGCGATAACGATGTAACTAGCCGGACCGTTGGCAAGAGAACTGATTTCTTCTCGCAATGCCGGCCAGACATCCTCATTGGCCGGCGGTTCAATCAGGGTCACAGTCATTCCCGTGCGGGGTCCAAGCTCACTCAGGGCCTGGGCAATATGCCCTTTGCCGACAACCAGAAGCTGCTGAACGGGTGCCAGGGGCTCAAGGTAAAGACGCAGGTTACCGCCACAGGTCAGACCATGAGCTTCGGTCAGTTCGCAGGTGATTATTTGTGAGCACCCTGAGGTAAAGACATCCTCAGCGCTACGCAAGGCACGCTGTTCAACAGCTCCGCCTCCAACCGTCCCCAGAGTGCTGCGGTCATCGCGAACCAACATTTTTGCTCCGGCCTTGCGCGGTGTCGAACCCTGACTGTCTATTACGGTTATTAACACACCGGTATGCCCGGCTTTTTTCAGCCTGATCACCTCTTCATAGAGCTTGATGTCATCCATATTAGTAAATGATCCCTAAAAAAATCTCGTTGATTCAGCAGGTTTCCTTCTGAACTCTGGATTCTGCCCCCTGCCTTGCGGGTTATGTGACGCAGCAAGCTGTGGTAAATTTAACCTCTGTATGATTGAAAAAGTCGCCCCGGACGGCGCGTGTCCAGTGGCGACTTTGATTTCATTCAATAAAAAGGGGAGGAGCAGTCCTTAACCGACAACAAAGGAAATTTTACCATTGATTTGATAATTGGTGATTCTATTGTTCTCAACCTCGGCTTTCATCTCCTTGATGTAGATCGACTTGATATTTTTGACCGACTTAGCCGCATCATCTATTGCGCGTTGTGCGGCATCATCCCAGCTTTTATCCGATTGTGACAGAACTTCAATAACCTTAACAACAGACATGATTTTCCTCCTTCGTTAATTTTCCCCTGAAAAAACCTTTTTCAGAGAGATGTTCACTGTTTTCATCAGAAAACAACGCGTCTTCGCATGAAAACCCGGCTCATAACAGTCCATCGCTTGCAGATGATCACTCACCTGTAAGCAAACGTAACACGAAGTCCTTCGTTGTCAAATTTCACGCAAATTATCTTCATTATCGTGCAGCCGACATCCGCCACGACAAATGTCATCATGACCTGTCCGTCTGTGATCGGGAAAACCACCCGCAATTTCCAAAAAAAACAACTCCAACATGGAGTTAAGCTCCAGGGCGCTACGAGCTGTATATCCTTTTTGATTTTTATATCCGTGACTTAGAGCATAAGGGGCAGGCTCTTATTCATCATTCATCCAAACCATGACCTGATTCCAAAGCGTCCAAGATTGGGCAATCACTGGTTGAACCTTGACCACTGCAGCAGGCATCTAATGATTCGAGAACTTCCTTCATGCGGGTCAAATCTTGGATTTTGCACTCGATATCAGCAATTTTCGCTTCCGTCTGCTGTTTAACTTCTGCCTTGGTTGCCTGGGGATCAAGCTGGAGAGAGAGCAGCTCCTTGATTTCCTTCAAGGTGAACCCGAGTTTTTTCGCTCTTTTGATAAAGCGTAGGCGCAGCATGTCACTTTGTGGGTAGATGCGGTAATTAGCAGGGGTGCGGGCCGGTGGATCAATCAACCCTTCTCTTTCATAAAATCTCACCGTTTCGATACCGATCCCCGCACCCTTGGCAATTCTGCTGATGGTCAAACCTTCCATCTTTTTCTCCCTTTTTGCTTTGCTACGGTCAACATTGTTGTTTGCTGAAGTAGATGTGCCACTCAGAAATATTCGGGGCCGTTGACCCTGGACCCTACTACAGGGTTTATTATTAAAACATGTATTGGCAGGTGGGTACAGGTACTGCGCCTGTTGTGTAAAATCCTTTGCTGGCTTGCGGGTGTTTTTTGTGATTGGTACCTGAGGGGTTGCGACAGCAAAAATGAACGGATCAGAAACCGTTGTACGAGGAGAAGAGATATGAAAAGACGGGATTTTTTGAAAAATAGTTTCACTGCTCTGGCATTGGCAGGGGCAGGAACCGCCGGATTTTCCCTGATGAGAAACAGGAATATCATTGGACCAGCGTTTGCTGCAGCGCCGGCGATATCTTTACCGATTCCGCCGCTACTTGAAAATCTTGACCAGACCGGTCGCGCGGCAGAATTCCATCTGCGGGTCCAGCAGGGAAGCAGGAGTTTTTTCCCGGGGCTTGACACCTCGACTTACGGTTATAATGGCAATTTCCTGGGACCTACCATCCGGGTCAGAAACAATCAAAGATTTAAGGTTCGGGTTGATAATACTCTGGCGGATGACACAACACTTCACTGGCACGGGGTCCACCTGCCGGCCAAATGGGACGGTGGCCCCAGACAGCCGATTGCCGCAGGATCTTCCTGGTTCCCGGATTTTACCATCAAGCAGGAAGCGGCAACCCTCTGGTATCATCCCCACGCCATGGACTTGACCGGAGAACAGGTTTATAAGGGGTTAGCCGGCCTGTTGATTGTTGACGACGAGGTTTCCGACCAGCTGGATCTGCCCCGAACCTATGGTGTTGATGACATCCCGATCATCCTCCAGGACCGGCGTTTTTATCGCGACGGAGGATTCGCCTATGTGCGCAATATGCATGATATTGTCAATGGCGTGATAGGTTCTCATCTGCTGGTCAACGGCGCGATCTCACCCACCTTGAAAGCAACAACAAAACTGTTGCGCCTGCGTCTGTTAAACGGATCCAACTCGTCGATCTATACCATGTCTTTTTCCGGTCTACCCCAATTTCATGTGGTTGCTTCCGATGGTGGTTTTCTGCAGCGGCCGGTACCAATGACGTCCATCGTCCTTTCGGCGGGGGAACGCGCAGAGGTTATCCTTGATCTTTCCACCCTCGAAACCCCAGAATCGACCCTGGTGGTAGACCAGTGGGGTGGAAATCAGTTTGCCGCCATGACTATTAAAAAAGCACAGAAATTGAAAAACATCGCTATCTTGCCGGAGCGGATCAAGCAGGTTGAACGGATTCCCGAGAGCGAAGCGACCAGAACCAGAACATTTGTTATGGAAACCATGGGGATGGGCATGATGATGGGGGGGCGCCTGACGATCAATGGTAAAAAGATGGACATGAATCGCATCGATGCCAGGGTGGAGCTCGGATCAACTGAAATCTGGGAGATCGAAAACCGTTCGGCCATGATGATGAACATGCCTCATTCAATGCACCTTCATGACGTGCAGTTCCAGATCCTGGACCGCAACGGAAGGCCTCCGGCTGCGCATGAACTGGGCCGCAAGGATACGGTACTGATTCCTGCTGGAGAGAAGGTGCGCATTATCATGAGATTCCGTGATTATAAAGGAATTTACATGTATCACTGCCACCTGCTGGAGCATGAAGATGACGGGATGATGGGGCAGTTTGAAGTTGTCTGATAGAATTGCAACTAAAGAAACGAAAACAGTAGAATGAAAGGTAGGTATAACCATGATGGGTTGGTTTGGAAGCAATGGATACGGTATGGGACATGGTTTTGGCGGATTTGCTATGATGCTGTTTTGGGTCGTTATTATTGTCGTTGGAATCTGGGTGGTAAAAAGCCTGTCATCCAAGAAATCTGAAAATAATTCTCCGGAGGATATTTTGAAAAAACGCTATGCAAAAGGAGAGATTACCAGGGATGAATACG
>JAWOFG010000054.1:0-6599 GCA_046482365.1 Pelovirga sp.
CTGCAGTTAATGGATGATGACAGAAGAGGACTTAGCTCTGTAAGAACAACAGCCTTTGATATTTCCTACGATGGAAGCGGGACCTTGACTTGGTCTGAGGGTGAAACTACAGGCACAATATCCTATAATGTTGACCCTTCGGGTTCGATGACTTTCACTGAGTTGACCAACGATCTAGGACAGATAAGCCAAGACGGTGGTGTGATTATAATTACAAAATACAATGATGCGCCAGACGAGTTGGATGAAAGTCACTTTATCCACTTGTCGTTACTCATCAAAAAGTCATCGGGCAATTCGAATTCAACCCTGAACAGTACGTTTACTTATGCCGAGATAGATGCTGTAGACAATGGCGGAAGTGACCTTGCCAGCGATCTGATCTCAACCTATGGAACCATTTCATTTAACGGCGCAGGCTCCTGTACTGTTATCAGTTCTGAAGCTAGCTTTCCCTGTACGTATTCAGTGGCAGACGATGGCACTATGGAGTTCAATGATGGTGATAACATATTAACCGGAATGGTCTCTCCTGACGGGGAGCTTGTTTCCGTAGTCCACAATGAAGATGATATTGGTAATGTTGGACCGTTTATGGTAATCGCTGTAAAGCAGTAAGTTATCAAGAAATGGTTCGCTAAATCATCCAAACCATAAACATTCCCCGGCAAAACCGGGGAATGTTCGAAAGGTAACAGATTCAGCGGCACATAAGAGCAGGTTTGACTGAAATTAGCAAAAAAAAGATTGAATATTTGTTTCCACCGTGGTACCTGTATCGCCCTCGGAGCGTAGCGCAGCCTGGTAGCGCGCCTGGTTTGGGACCAGGATGTCGGAGGTTCGAATCCTCTCGCTCCGACCATTTAAAAAACACGTCGGCCATCTGGCCGGCGTTTTTTTTATAGCATGAGAGAGGATTCGAAGCGTAGCAAGCGCAAGAAAAACAACAGAGGGCACAACCCAAAAATCTGGATTGTGCCCTCTGTTGATACCCTAAGCATTAAGCCTCCTGATATCAGCTGGTCGACATGCCCGCGACCCGTTCTTCCATCAAGCGGAAAAGGGCGTCATAACCCTTGCTGCGGATAATCTCAGCGTAACTGGCGCGGTAGTTCATGATCAGGCTGACGCCATCAATCACAATATCAAACACCCGCCAGTTCTGCTGTTCGTAAACCATGCGGTACTGTACCGGCAGTTCCAGCTCATCGGCAATAATCAGGGTATCGACAATGGCACGATCATCCTTGACGCGCTGCTGCAGATACCTGACCGTTCCGCCGCTATAGTCATCGATACGATTCAAATAGGTTTCTTCGAGTATCCGGGTAAACAGATGGGTAAAATGATCGCGCTGCTCCTGGGTAGCGCTGCTCCAATAGGTTCCAAGGGTTCGTTGCGACATGGATTCGATACTGAGAATGCGCTGGGCGCGACCGCTGACCTGTTCTTTTTTTTCTGCCGGACTCAGATTGGAATTGTCGAGAACCTCCAGAACCGAATTGACCATCGACTCAACGGCATTAAGCGGATCGGGCTGGGCCAAAACCGGAACCGCAGGAAAAAACAGCAGCATGGTGATTATAATTTTTTTTATCATTGCCATAGATTAAACCACTCCAAAGGGTTAAAGAATTCATTATCAAAAACAGGAGCCTGAAGGATATTGAGATTATACACCGGTTCACCGATTTGTGCCAGTCGGCGCTGGGCATAGGCCGTCCGGATAAATAGATAGGGGTCCAGAGCGTCGCGTTTTATCCCCTCGTAGGTATCTCGATCCAGTGACAATCGGTTGGTTGAGTCGAACACCCTGAGCAGGAGAAGATCTTCGGTTGCCAGTCCGGCATAGCGAACAGGATCGGCATACGAATCGACAAAAGTACCGGTCCCGTCGCGTAGACTGGATGGTCCGACAACCGGCAACACCAGATAAAATCCATGGCCGAAACCGTACTTCCCAAGGGTCTGACCGAAATCCGCCGGAACCCGACGCACCTCTGCAACACTGGTCGCCGGATCGAATAAACCAGCAACACCCATGGTACTATTAACGATGAAGCGGTAGGTTTCGGTGCCGACATGGGTCAAGTTGAGCTGTAACAAGGCGTTAGCAACGCGTACCGGCGTAGAGACATTGTTGAAAAAATTTCTCACCGAAACCCGGGCCGGACGCGGAACGATCGCGCCGTAGCCACGAGCTAATGGTTTGAACAGATAAAAATAGAGCTTGTCATTGACCCAGAACATTCCCCGGTTAATCGGCTCAAAGGGGTCAGCAATCAGCTTGACCGGAGCATCCCAATTGTCAAAATCCGCATCAAAATCACTGTCAGAGCCCTTTGTGGACTCTGCATTTAAAAAATCGTCATCGGGTTGAGTAGTTGAGCCGTTCGCGTGGGTGGCCGCTGATGGGCCGGCATCTATCCGGGGTTGCCCGGATTGGGTCGCGGCGCAACCGGTCAAACTGAAGGCGCCAATAACAATCAGTAACACTAAACGGATTAACATTATCCCCTCCTTATTTCGGCTCTTTTTTCAGCGACCAACAGGCCGGGAGCCTGGATGCGGTTAGGCAACTGAATCCGTAAGACATCGTAGTTATTGCTATCGAGAGCAGCAAAAAAGCGCTCAACACAAAACGCCTCTTCCGCCCCGCCGGCATGCCCGGGATAAACCACAACTGCCATTCTTCCACCGACAGCAAGGCCGTCAAGGGCCTGCTGAAGTGCTGCCAGGGTGGTTTCCGAGCGGGTAATCATTTGCTGCTTACCACCAGGCAAATAACCAAGATTAGCGATAATCGCGGTAGGAGCGTTAATGACAACGCCAGCATAACGGCTATGACAGCAATGAAGCAGATCCACACCGGGTTGGTTGGTTAACAAGGGTTGGTTGGCTTGATCTGCCATGCGCACCGTCGCACCCCTTACCAATAAACGTTGTTGCGTCTGTATCAGGGCGTCCGGTTGCAGATCGAAGGCAATGACCTGCCCCTGCTCGCCAACCATCCGCCATAAGGCCAGAGTATCCTGGCCGCGACCGGCAGTCAGGTCAACAGCAAGATCACCGGGGGAAACCACCTCGGCGAGAAGCTCATGACTCCAGGGGACAATGCGGCTCAAAATACCTTGATGGCTTACAGTCTGTTTCATCAGTAAAGACGAACTCCCAATTTCAGACAAGCTGACGCGCAACAAGCATACCGGCAAAGACAGCGGCCAGACTCAAGCTCACATTAAGTACAACGTTGGCAACTGCCGGCCAGTGATTCCCCTCCTCCAGCAACATCAGGGTCTGGTAGGAAAAGGTTGAAAATGTGGTGAAACCACCAAGAAAACCAACCGCCAAACCCAGACGTATATCCGGCGAAACGGGAAACTGACGCACCCCCAAGGTGAGCAGCAGCCCGAGCAGAAAGGATCCCAACACATTCACCAGCACTGTGCCGTAAGGAAAATCACGCCCTGCCAGTTGCTGTGTCCAGATCGTCAGCAGATAACGCGCGATACAACCAAAGCCGCCAAACAGTCCGATATAGAGTATCTTCATAAGCAATCAGCCATTTCGACAGTTGGTAAAAATGTGGCGTCATTATCAATAAGTAGGCTGAGCCTGTCAACAAGGGGATGTGACCAATGTCCATCAGCCAATATCAACCGCCAAGATCATTGACAAAAAGTTACGGATTCCGTAGGTTGCAGCTGTGTTAATTGTTCGATAACCCAAGGAGCCCAGCCGCATGACCGGTTTTTTCAAACTCTCTATCCTGATCCTGATCATCCTTCTGACTTCTGCCTGCAGCAGTTCCCGCCCCGCCACACCGGAGCAGAACGCAGAGAAGCTGTTCCAGTCCGCAGAGCGCCTTTTAGAGCGTGGCCTGTGGGAAGATGCCCTCACCGCCTGGGAGCAGGTACGTGATGCCTATTATACCCCTGAGCTGAGCATGCTGGCAGAGCTTAAGATAGCCGAGACATACTATCTGGCAGAACGCTACCCCGAAGCGGCAACCAGTTACAAAGAATTCCTGCGCCGTTACCCTGATGACTTTCGGGCGTCAACTACTTTATTCCGTCTCGGTCAGAGCTACTACCGCCAGATCCTTTCACCCGATCGAGACCAGACCAACACGCGCAATGCGCTCAACACATTCGAAGAGTTTTTGCGCAAGTACCCCAACGACCCCAATGCCGCCCGGGCGGAACAGTTGGCATTACGAGCCAGAACCCGACTGGCTGACCACGAAGTATATGTCGGCAGATTCTATCTGAAACGCAAACACTACCAGCCGGCAATTGAACGCCTGGAGAATATCCTCATCCAGTTTCCCGAATACTATTATCGTGATGAGGCGTTCTTTTTTCTTGGACGTGCCTATCTGGCTACCGGACAAACAACTGAGGCACAACAGATTCTTACCCAACTGATTGAGGAGTTTCCAACCAGCAGCTATTACGATAAGGCTTCTAAGTTGCTTGATGAGAAGAGCTGAGCAATGATCAGCCGAACACTGATTAATAAATAATTTTTCTGCCCGGAGCCGTCCAAACGGCCCGGGTATTTTTTTACCAGAAATGATAATTTAACACTTGATATCCAGATTTTCCCTTGACTTGCCGAACTTCACCAGTATATAAGAAACGCTGTTATTTTCGAGCCGGACACCTGATTTCATAAAATATCCTGAAAATCCGTCTCGTAATTTAATTTATTTCTTAAATTCAGCAGGTTAGATCGCGTGAAGTTGAACATAGCACTGTTTTAACAGCGCTTTAACTGGTGCATGTCGCACCACTGATTCCCGTTACAGGAGGAGAGAGAATGTCCGAATTCGGAACACTTGAGGATCGTGTACGCCGCAAGTCCCTGCTCAGCAAAGTAAGGACCCCAGAAGAATGCATCGAGTTTTTCACACCAGGTCAAAACCTGTTGTGGTCCGGATTTACTCCCGCCGGTTACCCTAAAGCCGTGCCAATCGCCCTGGCTGACCATGTTGAAGCCAATAATCTCCAAGGCAAATGGAAGTTCAATCTGTTTATCGGTGCTTCAGTTGGTGCTGAAACGGAAGATCGCTGGGCAACCCTCGACATGATTGATCGCCGTTGGCCGTACCAGACCGGTAAAAACATTGCCAAGGGGATCAACGAAGGTCGTATCCGCATGGGTGACAAGCACCTTGGTCACTTTGCCCAGGACGCCGGCTATGGTTTCTACACCAAAAACGGCCGTTATGATATCGGTATTGTTGAAGTCTCCGCTATTACTGAAGACTGCGGTCTGGCCCTGACCTCCTCCTGCGGTATTATTGCTGAAGCTTTGCATCTTTGCGACAAAATCATTATCGAAGTGAACACCGGGCAGCCCTCCTTTGAAGGGATCCACGACATTCACATGCAGCAGAAGCCGCCAAATCGTGCGCCCTTCCTGATTACCCAGGCACAAACCCGCATCGGCACCCCCTATGTTCCTTGCGACGCTGACCGGATTGTTGCCGTTGTTGAATCCAAGCGCCGTGACAAAGGCCGTGCCTTCGCCGAAATGGATGACACCTCCGAAGCAATTGCCGGTCACATCATGGAGTTCTTTGCCCACGAAGTAAAAATGGGCCGGTTGCCCGAGAACCTGCTTCCCCTGCAGTCTGGTGTCGGCTCCATCGCCAACGCCGTTGTCGGTGGTCTGGCTAAAGGTCCATTCTCCAACCTGTCGGTTTACACCGAGGTTCTGCAAGACACCATGCTCGACTTCTTTGACGGTGGCAACCTGAACTTTGCGTCTGCCTGCTCTCTGTCTCTGTCGGAAAATCCCGGGTTCCCCCGCTTTTTTGATAACTGGGAAAAGTATTTTGACAAGATCGTCCTGCGTCCTCTGTCGATCTCCAATGCGCCGGAACCAATTCGCCGCCTTGGGGTTATCGCCATGAACACCCCGGTCGAGTTTGATATCTACGCTCACGCCAACTCCACCCTGGTCGGCGGTACCCGCATGATCAACGGCCTTGGCGGTTCCGGTGACTTCCTGCGTAACGGCTACATCAAGATGATGCACAGCCCGTCGGTACGCCCAAGCAAGACCGATCCAATGGGTATCACCTGCGTAGTTCCCAAGGCTCCACACATCGACCACACCGAGCACGACCTCGATGTTCTGGTCACCGAGCAGGGTCTGGCCGACTTGCGTGGCGTGGCTCCGAAAGAGCGCGCCAAGCTCATTATCGAAAAATGTGCGCACCCCGAGTACAAGCCGATCCTTAATGACTATCTGGAAATGGCAACGAGAGAGTGTCTGGCCAAAGGTGTCGGCCACGAGCCACAGCTGTTCGACCGCGCCTTCAAGATGCAGCAGAATCTGGCCCAGAACGGCACCATGCGCATCAAGAACTGGGATATCAAGATTGACCTGTGTGAATAGCAGATAAAGGTTTTACGCTTTAATGCGATGACCCCGCTGGATCAGATCCGGCGGGGTCTTTTTTTATTTGAAAATCTGGAAAAGCTTAACGCAGAGCTCTGCGTTAAATTCATCACCACACCGATTCACGCATATAAATCAGGCGGGGATTGCCTTTGAAGATCCCGAAGGTGGCTTTGGCGGTGGGGTTT
>JAWOFG010000025.1:0-5038 GCA_046482365.1 Pelovirga sp.
TTATAGCGCACCTTTTTAACCTTTTGTTTTTAAAGTTTATTTTATCGACTTGCTACTCTGAAAATCCTCGTGTCGGCAGTTCGATTCTGTCTCTGGGCACCAGCAAAATCAAAGGGTTACGGCTTTCAAGCTGTAACCCTTTTTTGTTTTTTTGGTAAACTGACGATACAATATATAGATCTCTGGGGAGAAAAGCTATGCCAACCTGCTGGATCATTGCCGGCCCCAACGGTGCCGGCAAGACAACCTTCGCCCTGGAATATCTGCCCAAAGTGGCAAGATGTACCCACTTTTTGACATCCTCCCCTCCCTGAAGGAAGAGGATTCCTACGGCGCTACGCGGTAAATTGCGCAGTCGCTTCGGCGGGTTCCTGCTTCACAGAGCGACCTGACTGCGTCGACTCTCCACAGGCTAACAAGCGATATCCTCGCTCTAGTACATTGATCGCACCGACGGCATCGGCGTTGTTCTCATAGCCGCACTCGACGCACAGAAACTGCGCTTGGGTCTGGCGATTTTCCTTGGCGATGTGGCCGCAGCAAGGGCAGCTGCAACTGGTATTGTGTGGCGGTACGGTAAGAAATATGCCGCCGCTCCACGACATCTTGTACTCCAGTTGCCGCCTGAACTCGCGCCATCCCTGATCGAGAATAGATCGGTTCAGTCCGGCCTTCTGCCGTACCTTTTTTCCCGGCTGTGCGCTGGTGCCCTTGGAAGACCTGGACATGTTCCGCACCTGCAAATCCTCAACACAAACGAGCGCGTGGTTTTGGCTGATCGTCGTTGTGGTTTTGTGCAGAAAGTCTTTTCGGGCATTCGCAATGCGGGTGTGAATCTTCTGGACGCGGGCCTTCGCCTTCTTCCAGTTGTTGCTGAACTTGACCTTGCGGCTCATGTGCCGCTGATAGCGAGCAAGACGCTGTTGATGTTTCTTGAAGCTGTTCAGTGCTGCGATGGACGTCCCGTCGCTCATCGTGGCGAAGCGGGCGATGCCGACATCGATGCCGATGGCTGTCGTCGCCTTGGGCAGTGGCTGCTCGACCTCGCGTTGCGTTTGAATCGACGCGAACCACTTGCCGCCCGACTGGCTCACGGTGACATTGCGCACCTCGCCCAGTACGTCGCGGCTGTTGCGGTAACGCAGCCAGCCGAGCTTGGGTAGAAAAATGCGGTCGTTACCCTGGTCGAGCTTGATTTGTTTCGAGTCGGGGAAGCGGAACGCATCGCCGCTACCCTTGCGCTTAAATTTCGGAAAGTCAGCGCGTTTCTCGAAGAAATTTTTGTACGCCTCCTCCAAGTCCTTCAAGGCATGTTGCAATGGGTGGCAAGGCGCGTCTTTCAGCCACGGCGTTTCCGCACCATTGCGCCATCCGGTCAAGTGCTTTGCCATGGCGACGTAGCTGATGAACTTATTTCCAGCCTCGTGATTATCTTTTTGCATCGCCAACGCCTTGTTGTAGACGAACCGGCATGACCCAGCGAAACGCCGCATATCGCGCTCTTGCTCGCCATCTGGCATCAGTTCGTATTTGTAGGCTTGTATGCGTTGCATGGTTCAATTATAGTTTGGTCTATGAGTAATGACAACGATATTCGTCACGGAAGACACTGCGTTTTCCTGATGCACGTTCATTTGGTCTTTGTAACAAAATACCGCCGCGAAGTCTTCTCAAAAGAGATCCTTGACGACCTGCGTCCGATGTTCGCCAGCGTCTGCACGGACTTTGAAGCGGAACTGGTGGAGTTCGACGGCGAGGACGACCATGTACACTTGCTGGTGAATTACCCGCCCAAGGTTTCCGTTTCCACTCTGGTCAACAGCCTGAAAGGCGTTTCCAGCCGCATGATTCGGAAGAAGAACTACCCGAGCATCCGCAAGAAGCTTTGGGGTGGCGCACTATGGTCGCCTTCCTACTTTGCCGGCAGCTGCGGTGGGGCACCTATCGCCGCTATCCGTCAGTACATCGAGCAGCAGCAGACGCCGCACTAGACGCACCAAATCGGACGGCTGATCCGTCCGCGCTCTTGACCCCGCCCTGAAGGACGGGGTTTGCCGCGCAACCGATCAACGCCGATCTCATCGCCGCCGGTCTTTCCCCCCTGGTTCCAGAGCGCGAGCTGGTTGCCGCCAGCCGACTTTTTCTGCGTGAAATTGATGAGCGGATCGAAGAAGGGGAAGATTTTGCCTTTGAAACTACCCTGGCCGGACGAACTTATCTGCGACTGATCGACCGACTCCAACGACAGGGCTGGATTGTTGAACTGATCTATCTAGCTCTGCCCACCGTTGACATGTCAAAACTGCGCGTTGCGGAGAGGGTCATCCACGGCGGTCACAATATTCCCCTCAAAGACATCGAGCGCCGTTTTCCCCGCAGTCTTAAAAATCTGCTCAACAACTTCAGCCATCAGGTCAACCGCTGTGTTTGCTTCATGAATGACGGCGAATCCCCCATACTGGTTTTTGAGCAGACGGGAGAGATTCGTGATATTATCCATTCAGAGTATTACCACTTTCTACTGAAGGCCGCCCAATGACCGAAATAGAAAAAAAAGCTCCTTCCAAAGAAGCTCAAATTATGCTCGACTCCCTGCAAAAAGCGGTTACGGATGCTCTTGAAATAAAACGCCGTCTGGGTCAGTACGCCGTTGTCTGGCGAGACGGAAAGCCAACCGTTATTGGCAAAGATTCGTCTGACAACATCAGCTCACAATAGCTTACCATTTGATTCTGTCTCTGGGCACCAGCAAAATCAAAGGGTTACGGCTTAATGCTGTAACCCTTTTTTGTTTTAGTGCTCCACTTTTTGCCGCTGGACTTTGACCTGTCCCCGCATTTTTTTGCGATTGATCCGCTTGGCAATGGCGGCGGCCCCGGGTCGGCTTTTTTTCCGGGGTCGGCGTTTGACCAGGGTTGATTGAATCAGTTGCTGCAGGAGCAACAGCGCCTGTTGGCGGTTCTGCAGTTGACTGCGCGACTGCTGCGCCTTGATCACCACCAGACCATCACTGCTGATGCGCTGATCGTTGCGGGTCAGTAGTTTCTGCTTCACTTCTTCGGGCAGAGACGATTTATGGATATCAAAGCGTAAATGGATGGCACTGGCGACCTTGTTGACATTCTGCCCACCGGCACCCTGCGAGCGCACCGCGATCAGATCAATCTCCTGTTCTGGAATACTGATATCCGTCGCGATAAAAAGATCTGCCATAATACGACTCCAATCAGTAAAAATGAGCCTGTTTAGGGTTGGAAACCAACTTTTCCCCTTTTCCCTTGTCTAAAGACCAAATTTTGCTAACCTCTCACCAGCTGACTTAAGTTATCGCTATCAGTATAGCCGAGACAACATCAAAGGGAATTTTTTAATCCTTTCCAACAACATAAAGGCATTGACTAAACTCATAAAACCATATATATGTTTTTCTATATACAATAGGTCTTTTTCACAACTTCTTTATCGGAGGAAATTCATGTCCGAGTTGTTCAAAGCCACCCCGGCAACCATTACCGAACATTTCAGCCCTGCCTGGTTTGCTGCCATCATGGGTACGGCGGTTATTCCCCTGGCCATTTCATTTATTGATGCGGCGTGGGTTATACCGCTGGCTACCTTTTTTATTCTCTTGTCGGTGGTACTTTTTGTCCTGTTCATGATTCCCTGGACTATCAAATTTTTTGCCTATCCAGACAATATCCGCAAGGATCTCAATCACCCCATCGCAGGAAATTTTTTCCCGACCATGCCGATTACCTTGATCCTCTTTGCCCTGAACCTGAAAAAATACCCGACCCTGTTTTTCAGTCAGGAGGTGTCTTTGCAACTGGGCTATTACCTCTGGCTGATTGGCACCGCCGGCATCTATATCATGGGTTTTATTATTCTGATCCACATTTTCCGGCATCAGGAGATCAAGCTTCAGCACGCTAATTTTGGCTGGTACATCCCTCCGGTTTCCAAACTGCTGATCCCTGTTTCCGGTTATGAACTTGCCGCCCACTTCCCAGATCGGGCAGAGTTTATTATTGCTGTATCAACAGCCAGTTTTGGTATCGGCCTGTTTCTGTTTATTTTTGTCGGTGCCGCTGTGTATCACCGCTATATTTACCATGAGCTCCCCATGAGTCGTTTTGCTGCGACCTTTTTTATCGGTATCGCTCCCCCGGCCATTATTGCCGTGATTCTGTTCAAAATCATCCATCTGTTTTCCCATCATTCTTACATGAACCTCGATCCGACAGTCATCGTGACCCTGTGTAACTTCGGCATCATCATGACCTGGGGATTTGCTGCCTGGTGGCACATCATGGCAGTGATCGTCACTTTCTACTACCTCACCCGGATTGAACTTCCTTACGCCCTGTCGTGGTGGGCCTTCACCTTCCCTTCCGGGGCACTGGCGGTAGCATCGGGCATCGCCTGGCAAGTCAGTGGCTTCGCCATCATGGAAATCTTTTACTATTACTCCGTTATCTTTTTACTGTTGGTCTGGTGCCTGGTGCTGGTGCGAACCATCAAGGGCGTACTCTCCGGCAAAATATTCGCTCCTACCCATTAGTTGTTGAAAGGTCCTATATCCTAATCGCTATCGCAATCGGTATCGAAATCGGGATCGAAATCGAAATCGGTCCTGCTGTTTTCCGCAGAGCGCCTGATCCCCTAAAGTCAAATAACCCCGTCAACCCGGACGAGGTAGCCGATTGCAAGAAGATAAAAGTTTCAAGTTTCTCGTGTCGAAGTCCCAGGTCTTTTCGATTTCGATCCCGATTTCGATTTCGACAGATTCAAGAGGGACTGTATACGACAACGGGCGGCCTCTTTCGAGGTCGCCCGTTGCTGCTTTTATGATGTTCTATGTCCAAATCGCTATCGCTATCGCTATCGCTATCGCTATCGGGATCGAAATCGTCCCTGCCGTTGCTTAACCCAGCACCTCTTTTCCTACCGCAACAAAATTCTCAGCGGTAAAACCAAAGTGTTTCATCAGGGCGCCGGCCGGGGCACTGGCGCCAAAGGTCGTCATCCCGATAACGCG
>JAWOFG010000017.1:0-8689 GCA_046482365.1 Pelovirga sp.
AGAGCTTTTTCCGCCGCGTCCGCCATGTTACGGACAAAGGCGCGCCCCTGGTCGTGCTCAATATGCATTGCCTCAATCGGTGACTGTTTTTCCGGCATGCCATTGTTGATCAACTCGACAAAGAGCACATCTTCCTCCTTGGCATGATGAAAACGGTCGGCGTAGTTACGGATAAAGTCGACCGCATCGAGAAAAAACTGCCAGTTACGAAAACGACCCTGCTCCATCAGTGCAACGTTTTTCTCCAGTAAGGTGATCATTCGTAGAATCAATTGATGTTCCTTGACCATCACCTGGGTAATATCGGTTTTCATTATGCCACCCTTTCTCCGGCAACGCCGATAATGGCAATTTCCAGGGGAATATCCTTGCCCGATGCCTTGACCGCTTGTTCCGCCATGATTGCCATCCCCCGGCAGCAGGGAACTTCCATGATGGTGACGGTAACCGACTGGATATCGTTCTGCTGGAGGATCTCCGTCAGTTTGTTGACATAGTTGCTGGTGTCATCCAGCTTCGGACAGGCATTGACCAGGACCCGCCCTTTGATGAAATCACGGTGGAATTCTGCGTAGGCAAAGGGAGTGCAATCGGCCGCGATGAGCAGGTGGGCGCCCTGCAACCAGGGGGCGTGAGGTGGTACCAGATGTAACTGGGTCGGCCACTGGCGTAATTCTGTCTCAATACGTCCGCTCTCCTGATTGGCTGGGCTGGCTTTTTCTACGCTGCGAACCTGGCTGCCGGGGCAACCGCATGCAAGATTTTTCATGATCTGTCTCCTTTAAGGTTGTTTTCCAATAACTGTGATTTATACCGATGCAAGATAATGATTAATTTCCTGTTCGATCTGCTCCTCAACCTTTTCACCCAGGGCGTGAATCGTCACGACGTCCTTGAGCAGGCAGATGCCGACGCGGCATGTGACGCAGCCGATATCGAACTTTTCGAGAATGGTACCAATCTGCGGATGGACGGTTAATACGTCCTGAATCGCCTGATCCCCAATATCCTGATGCAACTTCATGCTGACCTCCTTGTTGTTTGTTGAGGCCAGACTAAGGGAAAAAGCGCATCAAAAACATGACCTGGATCAATTATGACCTTTTTTGTAGTTTATTTTGATCCGGACTGTGCCGGACTCACGCACTCGGCTCCCCGGTGCCTGCCCGGCAATGATAATCGGCGCTACGGGATGAACCTGCACAAGCCCACGTGGCCCACTCTGACCCATTTTCAAGCAGTCGAAGTCGCTGAAACCATCCATGAGATCTATTGATATTTTAACTGTAGCTATGCGAAAGGCTTGGCATGATGAGATTACTGCTTTAAGATAAATCATCTCCCCGGCAATGAGCTTGAATCCCTGACAGGTTCATGGTCACATCAAGCAAAGGATCTAACTATGCTCCCTGCTCCTTACCAGGATTTTTTAACTGTCGTCAGCAAGACCCTGCCGAAAAAGCAATTGACCACCGATCCGCTGAAAACGGTAACCTTTGGAACCGATGCCAGTTTTTATCGGCTGATTCCCAAAATCGTCATCCATGTTGAAAACCAGGACGAGGTGCAGTTGATTCTGCGTGAAGCCAACAAGCGCAAACTGCCGGTCACATTCCGGGCGGCAGGCACCAGCCTCTCGGGACAGGCAATCAGCGACAGCATTCTGGTTCAGTTGGGTAAAGGCTGGCAGGGCTACCGGATCTTTGATAAAGCCCGCAAGGTTGAGCTGCAGCCCGGCATCATCGGTGCTCGTGCCAATGTGTTGCTGGCCGAGTTCGGCAAGAAGATCGGCCCTGACCCGGCCTCCATTGACAGTGCCAAAATTGGCGGCATTGTCGCCAACAACGCCAGCGGCATGTGTTGCGGGGTGGCCGAGAACAGCTATAAAACCCTGGATAGTTTGAGAATGATCCTGGTCGATGGAACCGTTGTCGATACCGCTGACGACAAAAGCCGCTCAGCCTTTAAGCACAGCCATCCCCACATCCTCGATGGACTTGCCGACTTGCGCGACCGGGTAGCTGCCGATCCGGAATTAAGTGAGCGCATTCGCTATAAATTCAAAATTAAAAACACCACCGGTTACAGCCTCAACGCCCTGGTCGATTTCAAGGACCCCTTCGACATTATGCAACAGCTGATGGTCGGTTCGGAAGGAACCCTCGGCTTTATCGCCAACGTGGTCTACAGGACAGTTGTCGAGCATCAGCACAAGGCCAGCGCGCTGATCATGTATCCTGACGTCTCCACCGCTTGTAGCGTTATTCCGCTGCTGCGCGATAACCTCCCGGTAGCGGCCGCCGAGCTGATGGATCGAGCAGCCCTGACATCCGTCCAGAACGAACCGGGCATGCCCGCCTATCTGGCCGGACTCGCCGATGACGTCACCGCCTTACTGGTGGAGACCCGCGCGACCAGTGCGGCCAAGCTGCAACAACAGATCAAGCAAATCGGCACGGCCCTGGAAAAAATCAAGACCGTCCTTCCGCTGGAATTTACCGACAATCCGGATGAATACAAGGTTTACTGGAACATCCGCAAGGGGCTTTTCCCCGCAGTCGGCGCCGTACGCGAAACCGGCACCACGGTGATCATCGAGGATGTCGCCTTCCCGATTGAGCATCTGGCTGCAGCCGCCCTCGATTTACAGGAGCTGTTCAAAAAATATCATTATCACGAAGCGATCATTTTCGGCCACGCCCTGGAAGGCAATCTGCACTTTGTTTTTACCCAGGATTTCTCCCGGGAAGAAGAGGTTCTGCGCTATCGCCATTTGATGGACGAAGTCGTCACCATGGTCGTGGACAAGTATGACGGTTCCCTCAAGGCCGAGCACGGCACCGGACGCAATATGGCCCCGTTCGTGGAAAAGGAATGGGGAACAGCGGCCTACGAGCTGATGGTCCAGCTCAAACAACTGTTCGATCCCGATCAGTTACTCAACCCGGGGGTCATTATCAACCCTGATGCCGAAACCCATATCAAAAACCTAAAGCCGCTGCCGGCCACCCACGAACTGGTCGACAAGTGCATTGAATGCGGCTTCTGCGAGCCGGTCTGCCCGTCACGCAATCTGTCATTCACCCCTCGTCATCGCATTGTCGGTCGGCGCGAAATCAGTCGCCAAATGGCCGCAAACGGGTCGCCGGAACTGGTCAAACAACTGCTCAAATCTTACCGTTATCCGGGCAAGGAAACCTGTGCCGCCGATGGTCTCTGCGCTACCCGCTGTCCGGTTGGTATCGATACCGGAAAGATGATCAAGGCGCTGCGCGAAGAGGCCAACGGCGAGCTTGCCAATAGTGTCGCTGACTGGGTAGCGCGTAACTTCAAAGGGGTCGCTGGAACCATTAATAGCACTTTAAAAGGGGTCGATAAAATCCACCAGCTGACCGGCACCGCTTTTATGGAGACAGCCTCTTCAGCTGCCCGCACCTTAAGCGGCAACCATCTGCCGCTGTGGAATCGAGAGATGCCGTCCGGTGTTGGAAAGATTACAGCTGAGAAGATCGACCCGGACAACCCGCTGCAGGTTATCTATTTTCCGGCCTGTCCGAGTCGCTGCATGAGTGGTCCGGCGCGGGGGGAAACGGAACCGGACGCCCTGCCCCACAAAACCGTCGCCCTGCTGAAAAAAGCGGGCTACCAGATCCTTTACCCTGATGAGCTCGGCCGACTCTGCTGTGGCCAGGCGTTTGAAAGCAAAGGCTTCTTCAAACAGGCCGATGACAAAAGTGAAGAGCTTAACCGGGCTCTGCTGACCATCTCCCGCGACGGTACTGTTCCGGTTCTCTGTGATACCAGTCCCTGTCTGATGCGGATGAAAGATAAGCTGGATAAAAAATTGAAGCTCTATGAACCGATCGAGTTTGTACTTGAATTCCTCCAGGACAAGCTGACCTTTACCCCCTTGCCACAAAAGATCGCTCTGCATGTGACCTGCAGTGCACGCAAGATGGATCTGACTGACAAATTCGTGCGTCTGGCGCAGGCCTGTGCTACGGAAGTGGTGGTGCCGGAAGAAATCTACTGCTGCGGGTTTGCCGGGGATCGCGGCTTCAACTATCCGGAATTAAATGAATCGGCGCTGGAAGGACTAAAAGAACAACTGTTGGGATGCGACGCCGGCTATTCAACCAGCAAAACCTGTGAAATCGGCCTGTCGCTGCGCGGTGAAATCCCCTACCGGTCGATCCTCTATCTGGTTGATGCGGCGACTGAGCCCAAACAGACCGCGTCCGATTAAAGACAAAGGAGTGTTTTCATGTTGACCACCGTCAATATTACCGATGAAATTTATTATATCGGAGTCAATGACCGGGAAACCCACCTGTTTGAAAATTTGTGGCCTCTGGATCGCGGCGTTTCCTACAATGCCTATTTGATTGATGATGAACAGACTGCTGTTTTTGACACGGTAAAGAACACCAAGACCAGTGTTTTTATCGATAAAATCGCCAGCATTCTCAACGACAGGCCCCTGGATTATCTTGTTATTAATCACATGGAACCTGATCATTCCGGGGCCATCAAGGCATTACAGGATAAATATCCGGATTTGAAACTGGTAGGCAATGCCAAAACCTTTGAATTGCTTGATGATTTCTACGGCCCTTTAAAGAACTACCATATCATCAAAGATGGCGACCAGTTATCATTGGGCAAACACACCCTGAATTTTTATTTAACCCCCATGGTCCATTGGCCGGAAACCATGATGACCTATGAATCCACCACCGGCACCCTGTTCTCCATGGATGCCTTTGGTGGCTTCGGCACCCTGGATGGCGGCATCTTCGACGACGAAGTGAACCTTGAATTTTATATGGATGAAACCCGGCGCTACTATTCCAATATTGTTGGAAAGTACGGGGCCATGGTGCAAAAAGCGCTGAAAAAACTCAAAGATGCCAACATCCCCATGAATATCATCGCCCCCACCCATGGCCCGGTCTGGCGCACTGATCCCCAATGTATCATCGATCATTATGACCGCTGGTCGCGGGCGGAAACCGAAGAAGGAGTGGTGATTGTCTATGGTTCCATGTACGGCAACACCCAAAAAATGGCCGATGTCATTGCCCGCAGACTGGCGGAAAACGGCATCAAAAACATCCGGATTTATGATGCGTCAAAAACCCATGTCTCTTACCTGATCAGCGACCTCTGGCGATTTAAAGGCGTGATTCTCGGCAGCTGTGCTTATAATACGGGACTATTCCCAACTATGGAAACACTGGTCAACAAGCTGGAAAACTCACAGCTAAAAGATCGGCTGCTGGGCATTTTCGGCACCGCGTCCTGGAGTGGCGGCGGGGTTTCCAACCTGAATAAATTTGCTGAAAAAATTAAATGGCAACAGGTTGGTGAATCCGTTGAGGCCAAGTCATCGCCAAAAGACAAAGACTTTCAGCAATGCATTCAAATTGCCGATGAAATGGCTGAACTGCTGATCAACGAACGTATTTGATCCGGTAAGAACTGTAGTAGTCCGCATGGTGAAACAAGTCCTGTTTCCCCGATGGTGGCTCAGGCTCAGCATAAGTCTGAGCGGAACATAAGCTACTGACGAACGGCGTCATCCAGTTCTTTACGGAGCTGGTGAGGCTGCGGGGACGATGCCAGGCGACCCGAAGTTGCGGGGAAAAAGACCAGGCCAAGGTAGCCATCGATGGTCAGCAGATCACCGCTGTTGATGATATCGGCGGCGCCCGCAATACCCGAAACACAGGGGATGCCATACTCGCGGGCAATGATGGCACCATGAATCAGCATGCCGCCGCGACGTTCGACGATGCCGGCGGCAAGGGGAACGATAAAGGTCATCACCGGATCAATGGCATCGCAGACGAGAATTTCGCCACGCCTGAAGTCGGCCAGATCCTGTTCAGAGCGAATCACTCGGGCAACAGCCGTCGCCAGTCCGGCGCTGGCGGGCTGCCCCTGTAACTGTCGGGCACGAACAGCACGATCATCTGCTTTTGCGCCACCAGGCGACGGACTTCGCAAACCGTTTTTACCATCTGTCAGTTCTTCCAGCAATCGGGCAAACTTCGGCTTAACCGCCGCCCGACAACGACGGCGCACTTCCATTTCCCCGCGTTTTACTTCCCGCTGAAGTTGTGCAAGGCTGATATTGTCATCATCCCGTAAGCGGTAACTGGCCCGGCCGATCGCAAGAATTTCCTCGGCCTGGGGCCATTCTGTCGCGTTAAAATGGTGGCGGTAAGCGCTCTCCAAATCTTCTCGGTGCAGTGCAACCTGTGGTTGTTGCTGATCAGTTAATTGTAACAGCAGTCGGCCAAGCTGATCCGGCAACAGCCCGAGTTCAGCAGCCACCTCATCAATTTCAGTCATGATTGAACTGTCAGCCCTGCCATCCCAACGGCTGGCCAAATCCGCCATTCTGCGATTGCGCATCAGCGCCCGCAACTCGCCACCCCGCAGTAATTCAAGAAATTCAAAGGGCTCCTGAGGTTGAAGGACATCATTATAGAACTCCCCGAAGAGACGAATTCCGTGGGCCATGGGGATACAGTCATGACGATAGGTCTCTTCCCAATAGTGCAGCTGCTGCAAACGATGCCTGAATTCCTCCTCAAGCATCGTGTCAGACAGATTCGTCAGCTCAACCCGGGCGAACCGGGCCGCCACCTCTTCCATCCCCGGCATGATCTCGGTTTCGATCCGTTGCTGCAGTTGCTTGAGGTTGGTGAGACTGCGGTGCAGGTTAAAATACCACAAACGATCATCCTCCGCCGGTACGGTGGTAACAGGTCGCGCCTGTAACAGGATCAACCGACCGTCACACCAGGTCCATTCACAATCCTGCGGGGTGGAAAATTCCTGCTCCAGCGCCAGGACCTGCCGAGCAACAACCGCCAGATCTGAACCGTTCAGCACCGGCCCCTGCTCTGCCGGCGTGAGGGGAACCAGCTGCACCTGCCCATCCCGAGGTACCAGCTTGTGGCTGCTGTGCCCGGCACGGTAACTGACCGTCTGCAAGCTGTCCCGGTCAATCTGCCAGCTGTCCGGTTCGACACTGCCGTCGACCAGCCCCTGATTGAGGCCCCGGACCGCTTCAACCATCAACTGCCGGCGATTGTCGGGTGCAACACTGAAAGAGACACCTGATGTTTCCCCCACGATCAACTCCTGGATCAACACCGCCATACTGCTGTCGGCCACCCTCAGCCCCAGTTCCTGCCGATAGAGCAAGGCTCGATCAGACCAGAGGGAGGCCCAGACCTTGCGGATCGCCAGCAGCTGTTCCCTCCTGCCACGAACATTGACAAAGGAATCGTGCAATCCGGCAAAGGAACAAGATGCGGAATCCTCGCCGGGAGCAGAGGAACGGATGACCAACGGTTGCTCCGGGAAATGTCCGTTGAGAGCGGTGGTAATTTCCACTTCCAAAGATGGCGGCATCGAGGTCGTCAGAAACAGGTTACGAATCCGCAGGGCCGCATCCCACAGTTCCTCCCAACGCATTTGGGAGAAGTCCTTGCGGCCAAGCTCCATGGTCAGCCGTGCTCCCAGTCCGGTCGCTTGCAGATAATCGCGATAGCAGTCGCAGGGAATGGCGAGGGACTGCGGCACTGAATAGCCGCAGCGGGTCAGTTCGGCCAGAGCCACGGCTTTACCACCGAATCGGGGTAAATCAGCGGCAGTCAGCTGCTCAAGGGGTTGAATGCGGCGCATCGAAATCAAGCTCCAGCACATCCTGAAAGCGCTGCACCAGGCTGTACCGTTGGACCTTGATCAGGCACAGGGCGCAACCGGGCGAATGCACGAATTCAGCGAGGTAGGGGTGGCGGGCAAGAAACAGCTGCAGTAAGGGGTCCCGCTGCTCCGGCGGCACTTCACGGGCTGCGCCGATGGCGGACAAGGCAGCGGCCTCACGAAAATCTTCGGCCTGGTTGCTGCGGGTATCGATCAGCAGCGAGACCCGCGGGTCTGCCTGCAGATAGCCGAACTTGCGCGTTGCGCGGTGGGTGGCGAAGAGCAGCTCATCCAGTTGCTCTGCCACAGCGAAACCAACCAGGCTGGTATACGGGTGTCCCTTGGCGCTGGTCGCCAGAACGCCCAAACTCTGGGTGCTGAGCAGGTCAATAATCTGTTGTCTGAGGGTGTCCAATCGATTCTCCTTTAACATGAGTTTGCCCAGCTAAAAACCTTTGTCATAACCGGTCAGTTCCACGTATCCGTACCCTGTAACCTGTTTCTGCTCGCGGGTTCCCTGGATGGAAACGGCTCCCTCCCAATAACGAACCGAGGTTTGCAATTCCTGATCAGCCATCAGTGGAATAATCTCAAGGTTCAACTGGGCGGCCGGAATCTGTAATCGCCAGCGGGCCGGATATTTCGAACAATATAGAAAAAACTACCAACCCCGGCTGCAAACAGGTGTATCGCTTCTTCGACAAAAAAGGGTACGCCCTTGCGGATTTGATAACCCTCTCGGAACAAATTTTTGACCCGACCAGGCCCCACACCTTCTACCACCCGATGCATCCCAACACGTATTTTACCCTGAGCGGCTACGGAGGGGCCAAACCTCTGCTTATGCCATGTATAAGCGGAGGCAGCACTGTACATCCCCCTGTTAAAAATCTCAATATGGATGTTGATTTTCTTGATGGAATCATTCCTTCTGCGGAAAATCTGGTTCGCTCTTTTTATTTTGAAT
>JAWOFG010000090.1:0-15166 GCA_046482365.1 Pelovirga sp.
ACCCTTACCGGGAGTGACCCCTCCCACCATCTGGGTGCCGTAATCCCGTGCACCCTGGGCGTGGAACAGTCCTGTTGCACCGGTGATCCCCTGAGTAATAACCTTGGTATTTTTATCGATCAGAATACTCATCGCTTTTTCTCTCCTTAGCCGTTGACAGCTTTGACAATTTTTTCGGCAGCGTCAGCCATACCTTCGGCACTGACAATGTTCAGACCCGATTCTGCCAGCAACTTGCGTCCCTTTTCGACGTTGGTTCCTTCAAGCCGCACGACCAGTGGAATAGAAACGCCGACCTGCTTGGCCGCTTCGATAATCCCGGTGGCGATCACATCGCATTTCATGATGCCGCCGAAGATATTAACCAGGATCCCCTTCACCTTGCTGTCCGAAAGAATAATTTTGAACGCTTCGGTAACGCGTTCGATGGTCGCGCCGCCCCCGACATCGAGGAAGTTGGCCGGCTCACCACCGGTATGTTTGATAATATCCATCGTGGCCATGGCCAACCCGGCACCGTTGACCATACAGCCGATGTTGCCATCAAGGGCAATATAGGAGAGGTCATACTGGGAGGCTTCAATCTCCATCGGATCTTCTTCATCGTAATCACGCAAATCACGAATGCGCAGATGACGGAAGAGAGCATTATCATCAAAGTTCAGTTTGGCATCGATACAGAGCAGATTGCCTTCAGCGGTTAGAATCAACGGGTTGATTTCGAGCAAGGAACAATCTGACTCAACAAATGCCTTATAAATATTCAGCAGCAGAGGTACCGCCTGCTTGACCTGGGGCATATCAAAGCCAAGTTTAAACGCTACTTTACGGGCCTGAAAGGCGGTCAGGCCAACAACCGGATCAACCGCCTCGAAGAAAATCTTCTCCGGTGTCTTGGCAGCGACTTCTTCAATATCCATCCCGCCTTCAGCTGAAGCCATCAAAGTCACACGATCGGTCGCGCGGTCAACCAGGAAGGAAATGTAAAACTCATCAGCAATATTACTGGCATTTTCCACCAGCACCCGCTTGACCGTTTTCCCCTCGGGACCGGTCTGATGGGTAACCAAGGTCATTCCGAACATGCTCTTGGCATACTGCCTGACCTCGTCAGGTGTCTTGGCAATCTTGACACCACCACCCTTGCCGCGCCCACCGGCATGAATCTGGGCCTTAACCGCCCAGGGTCCGTCGCCCAAACGCCGTGCCCAGTCGCGGGCCAGGTTACTGTTGTAGACTACATGCCCATCCGGAACCGGGACTCCGAAATTGCGCAGGATTGCCTTGGCTTGATACTCATGAATATTCATCGTGACCTCACCTGGTTAGAAAAAACGGATGTGAAACAAGTACTGAAAAGCTTGTTCAGCCAGCAAACAATCAAGATGTAACCGAGCACCGGCAGATTGTCAAGTGGTCAGGCCATCTAAATCAACCAAAATTCCAGTGCCTAAAGAAAAAGCTCATTGTAACAGAAAAAATGGAGAAATAGAGAAGCAAGGCCGGCACGTACTATCACATCATAGGTGCCGACGCTGATTATGAATTCCAGACGGACAGCTTACGCCTTGATTTTGTTCCAGTCAGCAAGGAATTTCTCAATACCGACATCGGTAAGAGGATGCTGGGCCAGCTGCTTCATTACCGCAAAGGGGATGGTGCAGATATCCGCGCCGATCAGGCCGGCATTGAGTACGTGCAGGGGGGAACGCACCGAGGCCACGATGATCTGCGTATCGTAACCGTAATTGTCATAAATGGTGCGAATCTGTTCGACCCCTTCCATTCCCTCGTGGCCAACGTCGTCGAGCCGCCCGACAAAGGGGGAAACATAGGTTGCACCCGCTTTGGCGGCCAGCAGCGCCTGCAGCGGCGAAAAAATCAGGGTGACATTGATATTGATCCCCAGGCGACTGAACTCCTTGGTGGCCTTGAGACCTTCGGTGGTCATGGGCACCTTGATGACAATATTCTGGTGGATCCTGGCCAATTCTTTGCCTTCTTTGATCATCCCTTCGGCATCGAGGGCAATCACCTCGGCCGAGATCGGGCCATCAATAATTCCGGTAATTTCGGTGATCACCTCGGTAAAATCACGGCCACTCTTGGCAATGAGTGAGGGATTGGTGGTTACACCGTCAACCAGTCCCAGTTCATGGGCGGCGCGGATTTCCGCTACTTCTGCGGTATCGATAAAGAACTTCATTTAAGTGACTCCTTCAATCAGGATGGGGGGGATCGTTATCACTGTCTTTGAAACGCTCAAGACAGTCCTTGGAACAAAAGTAGTAATCCTTGCCCTTGATCCGCGCCTCGATCGCATCCTCCTGGGGCAAGCAGGTACCACAGACCGGGTCCTCTACCATAACATCACCTTTAACCTGCCGGTTCTGGTGATTTTTTGGAGGAAGATTAGGCTTTGGACGGGTAAGAGACAGAAAAAAAGAATAGAGGACAAAACCCAACAGGACTAACAGCAACAACTTGATCATCAGCTTACCAGACACCTTGTAATTGAATATCGCCAGCGACGCGGGGCAGACAGGCCAGCATCTCTGACACCATGCGACCAGACCGAGGATGAATCAGATCTGCCGCCAGATCAGACAGTGGCTGCAGAACAAATGAACGCTCATGCAGGTGTGGATGGGGGAGCGTCAAGCGGGATGTCGAACAAATCAGGCCGTTCACCAGCAATAGATCAATATCGATGGTCCGAGCACCCCAGCGCACCTCGCGCCGACGTCCGCCACGACGTTCCAGTTCAAGGCAGTAGTCAAGCAACTCCAGCGGAGGAAGGTTGGTTGCCAATTCAAGAACAGCGTTGAGGTAGTCAGGCTGCCCTCCCGGGCCACCGACCGGCACCGTTCGGTACAAGGGAGAACTGGCCACAAGGGTTATTTGCCGATGATTTTCAAACGCCTGGCGAGCCTCTAAAAATCGCGCCAGCGGTTCACCCAGATTACCACCCAGACCAATGAATACTCGACACATACCTCACTCTGTCATAACCTGCGGCATTAAAACACAGAGGCAAAAATAAAATCAATCAGACTTGAGCGACAATCCGCAAAATAGTGGGGAGTCATCCATTCAAATTCAAACTCCATGGAGCCACGCCATGCAGCTCAGTATGACCTTTGCAGCAATTGATCTTGACACCACCTATGACTTCTATCGCCAACTGCCGGGACTGTCGATACAACGACTGACAGATTCACGAGACAAGGCCACTGCCCTGCTGATCTGCAGCGACAACCTGCGCCTGGTGTTCCAGTCGTTACCCAGTCTGGAACAACAACACCCGGCACTATTCCAACATTTGAGCCGCACCCTCCTCGGCACCGGGGTTGTCCTTGAGCTGGAATGCAACGAACTTGATGATGTTTACCGCGCTGCCCGATATCACAACTGGCCGATCCTCTATGAACTGGATGATCGCGAGCACCAGCGCCGCGAACTCTGGCTACAGGACCCTAACGGCTACCTTCTTGCTGTCAACGAAGAGTCCGGCACAAGACCAGAGTCACAGTAACCATTCTTTGAATCAGGCGTACCCACCCTGTTGCCCGAGCATTTCACGGGTCACCAGAACAATCCCCTTGGAGGTGATCCGGAAACCGTTTTTTTTGTCCTGCTCTGCGTCGTAGCCGATCACCGTACCCGCCGGAATCTCGCAGCCACGATCGATAATGGCACGACGGATGCGACAATTACGATGAACAACAACCTCGGGCAAAATAACGGTTTCATCAATGGTAGAATAGGAATGCACGCGCACGTTAGAGAACAGCAGGGTCTTATTCAGGTGTGAACCGGAAATAATACACCCTCCTGAAACGGTTGAGTCAACCGACATGCCACGTCGATCATCGTCATTGAACACAAATTTGGCCGGGGGCAAATGCACCTGATAGGTCCAGACCGGCCAATTAGGATCGTAGAGATTCAGTTCCGGATTCGGTGAAATCAGCTCCATATTCGCTTCCCAGAAGGCATCAAGCGAACCAACATCGCGCCAGTAGGCCAGTTTGTTGGTTTCCGGATTCCGGAAAGGATATGCAATAACATTGTGGCTCTTAATAATGGCAGGAATGATATTCCTGCCGAAATCATGGTCAGAGTCAGGATTTTTGCCATCCATGGTTAATACTTGTTCCAGAAATTCGGTATTGAAAATGTAATTTCCCATCGATGCCAGGGTCATTCCCGGTTGACCGGGAACCTCAGAAGGATGTTCGGGTTTTTCGTCAAAACGTACAACCCGCATATCGTCATCAACCGTCATGACGCCGAAAGCGCCGGCCGCTTCCTCAACCGGAACCTCCATGCAAGAGACCGTCATATCAGCTCCACTTTCCACGTGTTGTAAAAGCATATCGCGATAATCCTGACGATAAATATGATCCCCTGAGAGAATGAGAACGTATTTGGGTTTCTCTGCGCGGATAATATCCATGTTCTGATAAACCGCGTCAGCTGTTCCCTGATACCATTCCTCGGAAAAACGCTGGGATGCCGGCAAAATCTCGACAAACTCACCTAATTCTTTTTTGAAATGGCTCCAGCCACGGACCAGATGGCGGATCAGGGAATGGGATTTATACTGGGTCAACACCCCGATCCGGCGAATCCCGGAATTGACGCAGTTGGAAAGGGGAAAGTCAATGATCCGATACTTCCCACCGAAATAAACAGCGGGCTTGGCACGCCATTCGGTCAATTCATGCAGTCGGCTCCCACGCCCACCGGCCAGAACCAGAGCAAAGGTGTCCTTGACAAGATGGCTGACATAGCGATAGACGACATGAGGCTCGGGCTGTGAACTCATAGACAACTCCCTTCCAGTTCAAAGTGTTCATTGGTGAAATAAAGTTATAGTATACACGTTCCTTGCGAAATTGTCTCTTGGATTGCCCCCTTTCCCGTCGAGAAGAAAGCTGTTGCCCGAAAACTGATCATCGGCTTTAATGGGCGCGATTCCTAACCCGGTTTTCTGTTTTTTTATCATGAGCTACCATGACCCACACGGATCACATCACCACAAGACTGCTTCTGCGCCTTTTTGTCCCCTTCGGACTGGGGTATGCGATTTCCTATCTGTTTCGCAGCGTCAACGCCGTTATTGCTCCCGATCTGATCGCCGACCTCGGTCTGACCGCCGCTGATCTGGGACTGCTGACATCGATCTATTTTCTCTGCTTCGCCGCTTTTCAACTTCCCTTAGGTATTCTGCTCGATCGCTTTGGTTCCCGTCGGGTCGAAGGGATTCTGCTGCTGTTTGCTGCTGCCGGCGCCCTGATCTTTGCTTTATCTCACAGCCTCACCGGGTTATTGATCGGACGCGCGCTGATTGGCCTGGGGGTCTGTGCCTGCCTGATGGCAGCGTTCAAAGCTTTCGCCAGCTGGCTCCCGCGAGAACGTCTGGCCTTTGCCAACGGGGTGCAGATGGTATCCGGTGGTGTCGGTGCGATGCTGGCAACTACTCCAGTGGAAGCGGCCATGGCTCTGACCGACTGGCGCGGACTATTTTTGGTGCTTGCCCTCCTGACGCTTATAGTCGCCCTGATCGTCTTTTTTGTTGTACCGGAACAGCCACGGCAACAGGCACCCGAAACATTGGCACAACAGCTTAAGGGATTGAAAAGTGTCGTTGTGACACCATCGTTCTGGCAGATTGTTCCCTGGGCGATGACCAGCCAGGCAGCCTATTTGTCATTACAGGGGTTGTGGGCCGGTCCATGGCTGCGCGATGTGGCCGGACTTGAGCGGGGGGCTGTGGCGCTGGGGCTATGGTGGATTGCTGTGGCGATGATTATCGGCTATTTCACTAGTGGTATGCTGGCAGAACGGTTAAACCGCCGTGGCATCCCAACCGAACAGGTAGCTGCTGTCGGAATGCTGTTGTTTATGGTCAGCCAGCTGGTACTGCTGATCACCCCCGCCTATCCTGTTGTTTCCTGGATCTTTTTCGGCTTGCTGGGCACGGTCGGTATTCTGGCCTATGCCATCCTCGCCCAACGCTTTCCGCAACGGCTGCTCGGTCGTTGTAATTCAGTACTGAACCTGCTGGTATTTGCCGGTGCCTTTGGTGCCCAGTGGCTGGTCGGCATTATCATCGGCCTCTTTCCCCTCACCGCCAGTGGTGGCTACTCTCCTGCAGGATATCGCGCCGCCTTTGCTACCCTGCTGATGTTACAGGGGATCAGCTGCCTCTGGTTCTTCTGGAGCAGGCGGCAGCGCCGTACATCCCGGGCGGTTAGTCAGATAAAGACCAGCGCTGACCAGGAGCAACCCAACCAACAGTGACCAGGTTAAAGGCTCTCCCAGCAGCAAGATCGACAGGCATACGGCGGTCAGCGGCACAATATTGATAAACTGCCCGGCGCGGGTGGAACCAATACGAACGATCCCCTGATAATACCAGACAAATCCAAGCACCGTGCCGAACAGCGCCAGATAGCCGATATGTCCCCAGGTAGTCAAACTGCCGGCAGCAACCTGTGCACCCAGGCCGGACAGCAGCGCAAGAGGTAACAGCAGCACGGCCCCGGCAACGGCTGAATAGGTCACTGCTACCAATGGTGAAAAATTGCGCATGGCACGCCGACCGACCAATGAATAGGTGGTCCAGCTGAGCACACAGCCAAAAATCATCAGCTCTCCCCAACCAACCCCACCCGTGAACAACTGGCTCAATTCTCCGCGCACGACAACCGTGATCGCACCGGCAACCGACAGGATAATCCCCATGATCTTTTTCGGACTGAGGTTCTCTCCGTAGAAGATCGCGGCACCAATAGCGATCATCACCGGATTATTGGCAATGATAATCGCCGCCCGGCTTGCTTCAATCTGCCTTAAGCCACTGAAAAAAAATACATTATAGGCAAAGACCCCACTTAAACCCAGGAACAGCAACGGCAACAGGTCATCCCTATTAATCCGTGGCAGATGGCCATGGTAGCGCCAGGTCAGCCCCAGCAGCACCGCACTCGCCAGAGCAAAGCGCAAAAAGGCGGCAACGGTGGGCGACAAATCAGTGGCAAGCAACTTGCCGGAGATAAAGGTTCCTCCCCAGAACACTGCCGCGAGGGCCAGCTTCAGGTAAATTTGCCACAGTGGAGCAGCGCCGGGCATGATTAATTCTGACCGGCAGTAGCTGATCTAGTCGCACTGATCAGTTTCTGCACCACAACCCCGGCCATGGTCAAGCCGAAGATCGGTGGCAGGTAGGACGAACTGCCAAGCATCACCCGCCGGTCGCTGCAACTCCAGCGCTGTTCCTCACGATTGGAACAGCTGCAGTTGTCAACACAAACGTGCGCTTGATCACTTAAAGGGCGAAACTCTTCAGTTGAGTAGACCACCTGCACGCCCTGATCAATCCCGCGGCGGCGCAGATTTTTACGGATTATCCGGGCCAGGCGACATTTTTCCGTAGCACTGATATCGGCAACCTTGATCTGGGTCGGGTCGAGCTTATTGGCAGCACCCATGGAACTGATGACCGGAATCCGCTGTTTTACACAGTTTTCGATCAGGTGCAATTTGGCGGTGATATGATCGATGCAGTCGAGAACATAATCGTAGCCCGACGGCAACAACTCCGGCGCGCTTTCTGCCTGATAAAATGCGTGCCTGGGAATGATTCGGCAAACAGGGTTGATCTGGTGACAACGCTCAGCCATCACCTCGACCTTGGAACGGCCGATGGTACTATCAAGGGCATGAATCTGGCGATTGATATTGGTTACACAGATTTCATCGAAATCCACCAGGGTCAGGCTTCCAATACCTGCTCTTACTAAAGCCTCCACCGCGTAACTGCCCACGCCACCAATGCCGAAGACAGCTACCGAAGCCCCTGACAGGTGATCCATTGCTGATGCGCCGACCAGCAACTGCATCCGGCTGAAGCGATGTTCGGTCATTGGTTGCCTTCCTGAATTTTCCCAAACAACCTTAAAGCATTTTCTGTTGTTTCCTTAGCAACATCTTCAAGGGTCAGGTTTTTAATTTCTGAAATTTTTTCCGCCACCATGATCAATTCCTCCGGTGCCTGTGCCATATCCGGCAAATCCGTTTCTAACACGAAAGCAGATGTTGGCAAAGCCTCGACAACCTCCACCAGCTTACGTACATTATGCCGCAGCAGAACCGGTCCGACCCCGACAGCAAATCCCAGGTCAACAAACTCGCGGGCAAAAGGCAAACTGCCTGAGTAGGCATGCCAGACCCCGCCAATCCGCCGACCGATATCCAGTTCACGCAATATCTTCAGCAGGGCACCTTTTTTTTTACGACAGTGAAGCAGCACCGGCAAATCATGATCCAGAGCAATCTGTAACTGGGCGCGCAGCACCCGTTCCTGAACCTTTAGCGCCGGACCAACAGCAGCATCCAGTCCGATTTCACCAATAGCTACGACCTTTGGATGGCGGGACAGTTCTGTTAACCGCAGGGCCACCTCGTCGTCCCATTGATCGGCGCACATGGGGTGAATTCCCGGAGCGGCATAGACGCTCGAGTATCGCTGCGACAAAGAGATAAGGGCATCCCAATCAGCCATCCTGACGCCGGGCTGAATCAGCCATTTAATCCCCGCCGCGGCGGCAGAGGCAACCCATGTGTCGGTCGCCTCACCGGCATCTGAAGCCGTCAGATGAATGTGAGTATCACAAAGATCCATGGCGACCCTAATCAACAACCCGAGCGGCCAGGATCCGACTCCCCAGGTTCTTCACTTTTCCGGGATCAGCGATGGGTCCAAGTCCGGTAGCTGCCTGGTGAGTCGTTTCGGCGGCAACCGGGCCGGCTATACGCAACCGGATCTGTTGGCGTTTGCCGGCCGGATCGTCGTAACCAACCTCGAGGGTGATATCACCAATGCTAACCGGGGTCTGATTCGCCAGACGGACAATCAGTTGCCCCTGGCGATCAAGGGCATAATCGACTTTAAGATATTTAGTGGGGTTGGTAGACAGATCAAGGCGCACTAGAGAGGCATAGGCCTGATGCCCGGCGGGTGAATCAGAAGCGGCAGCTCCGGTGAAATATTCCATAGCGCGCGTGCGATCACCCTGCTTGAGAGCCAATTGACCCAGGGAGTTCATTGCCGGTGCGGTCGGCAGCAAAGCGACGCTACGCTCCAGGTCAGCGTTAGCTGGGCCGGTCTCCCCCAGCGCCTGATAGGCCAGACCACGCTGCAGATAGTAGTGAAAATATTCCGGCTGGCGCTGCAACGCCTGATCGAAGGCCGCTATCGCGTCGCGTTCGCGCCCCTGCTTACGCAGGGCATCACCGCGCAGACCGTAAAAAAGAGCTTCTTTGGGCTCACCCGCAATCGCCTGCTCGGCTAAAGCCAGCGCGCGCTCGACACGATTGTCATTTAAGGCCTTGCGCCCTTCATCATAGGCATCATAGGATTTTTGGGCAGCAAGCAGCGGAGCCATCATCCGACGGTAGCGCTCCTCCCCTCTTTCCCCTCCGGGAGGCAGGCTCTCCAGGGTGCGGCGATTGGCATCAACCCGCTCCTGCGATGGTGGGTGGCTGGCAAACAGACCCTCAAGCCAGTTACTCTGTCGTCCTTCCGACAGGCGCACAAAGGTCTGCTGGAGTTCTACTGCCGCGGCGGGATCATAACCGGCCCGTGACATATAGAGCATGCCGTAGTAATCGGCCTCGGTCTCCGCTTCGCGACTGTATTTCTGGCTGACCAGACCAGCGGCAATGGACGCGCCGCCCATTGCCAGCCCGGCATATTCACTGTTGCCCGCTGCCATGGTTGCGGCAATCACCGCTCCCTGCAACAGCATCCCGCGCTGCATACTCTGGGCACTGTGACGCGCTGCGGCGTGGATAATTTCATGACCAAGGACCGCGGCCAGCTCCGCTTCGCTCTGCATCTCGGTCAGCAGCCCGCGATTGATGGCGATCTTGCCGCCGGGTAGCGCCCAGGCATTCGGAGTCGAATCATTAATCACCTGAAATTCATAGGGAAGCTGACGATCACTGACTGCCGCCAGACGTCCTCCAATATCCTTGACGTAGGCCGTAATCTGCGGCTGAGTGCTATAGTCCCCCCCTTGCATCTGCCGTAACGGCGCATACTGCTCAGCACCGATCTGCAGCTCGGTTCCCTCTCCGACCAGCACCAGTTCATTGCGCCCGGTTACCGGATTGACGGCGCAACCGGTCAGCACCAGCAGCAACAATATCCCTACCAGCTGTCGTATCATCATCGTCTCCCGTTCACCTGTTCAGTGGTGGCCAAAGTATATTTTAGTTCTCAATCAGGGAAACCAACACCCGGCGCTTGAGTTCACCCGCCAGCATCTGCTTGATTTTTTCTTCCAGTTGTTCCAGCGCCACTTCTTCAACCATCTTGTCGAGGTCAGCAAGTTTCCACTCGCTCGCCAGCTTGGTCCAGACCTTCTGGCGGCGTGCCATGGGAGCTTGGGCGGAATCGATACCGATCAGGCGCACCCCACGCAGAATGAAGGGGAAAACATTTATCGGCAGTTCCGGTGAGGCCACCAGCCCACAACAAGTAACCACTCCATCGTAACGGGTTGACTTGATTGCCGTCGCCAGCATCTCGCCACCGACACAATCGACAACACCACCCCAGATGGTCTTCAGCATCGGCCGGTCATTGCCGGTCATAAAGGCTTCACGACTGAGTACCTGTTGGGCGCCGAGGCGTTTAAGGTAAGATTCTTCATCAAGCTTGCCGGTAACCGCCGTCACCTGATATCCGAGTTTGGCCAGAATCGCCACCGCCAGGCTTCCCACTCCGCCGGTCGCGCCGGTCACCAGAACCGGACCGGAGTCAGGTGCTACCCCATTAGCGATCAGCTGCTCAACCGACAGCCCTGCGGTCAGACCGGCGGTGCCATACATCATACTCTCCTTGAGACTCAACCCGTTCGGCAACTTCAGTGCCCAGCTGGATGGAATACGGATCAACTGGCCAAAACCACCATCGGTTTCCATTCCCAGGTCATAACTGGTAACAATCACCTGGTCACCCGGTTGGAAACTGCCATCGGTGCAACTGACAACCTCACCGGCTGCATCAATCCCTGGAGTGTGGGGAAACTCACGAGTCACGCCCGGGTTACCGGTTGCCGACAGAGCATCCTTGTAGTTAAGGGACGAATAGTGAACCTTAACGACCAGATTACCGGCGGGCAATTCATCAAGGCTGCGGGTTTCAATTGAACGAACAAAAACCTTTTTTTCCGGCTGACTCACAACTAGTGCTTTAAATTTCATAAATTTTAAACCTCCCTGCCAGAATGTGATCAAGAGAATCTGGAAAAACAAAGTAAAAACAGAGTATACCACGGACACGGCGGTTGCCAAAGCTATTGCCCGTCAACAGCTATGCTATAATGGTTGATCTCACTCTTTTTTGAAATCAGGGAGGCACATCATGACCATCAGCAAAATATTCCGCTTCTGCGCCCTGCCCGTTAGTCTCATTTTTGCATTCATTATCTGTTTGCCTTTCAGTGCTGTCGCGCAGGTTATCACTACCTCCAACGAGAAAATCCGCATCGTCGAGATCACCGAAGGGCTGGAACACCCATGGGGGATGGCTTTTCTTCCCGATGGTCGCATCCTGGTCACGGAACGGCCGGGGCGACTGCGCCTGGTTGAAAATGGTCAGCTGCTGCCAGAACCGATATCCGGCCTGCCCAGCATTGTTGCTCAGGGGCAGAGCGGTCTGCTTGATGTTGCCCTGCACCCGCGCTTTGCCGACAATCAGTTGATATATATCGCCTACACCTCAGCTCGCAACCGCGGTATCAGTACCGATGTCGCCCGAGGCAAGTTAACCGGAAACAAACTCGAAGAGGTTGAGGTGCTCTTTCGCGCCAACAAGGGCACCACCACCGGTCGTCACTTCGGCTCCCGCCTGGTGTTCGACGACAAGGGCTTTCTCTATATCGGACTGGGCGACCACGGTCAGAAGGAGCGGGCACAAGACACCGATGACCATGCCGGCTCGGTCATCCGGATTCACGATGATGGCCGCATTCCTGCCGATAACCCCTACCAGCAGCACCCGGATTGGTTGCCGGAACTGTTCAGTATCGGCAACCGCAACATTCAGGGAGCCGCCCTGCATCCCGTCAGCGGTGAACTCTGGGCCCACGAACACGGTCCTCAAGGGGGAGATGAAATCAACATTATCCGCTCCGGCCGCAACTACGGCTGGCCGGTCATCACCTACGGAGTTAACTACGGCATCGGGACCAGGATCGGGGTCGGTACCCACAAAGAAGGGATGGAGCAACCGCTGTATTACTGGGATCCTTCCATCGCTCCATCGGGAATGACCTTTTACACCGGCGATGCCTTTTTGAGTTGGCGCGACAATCTGTTCGTCGGCGCCTTGCGTGGCCAGATGCTGGTGCGCCTGACCCTTGAGGGGGAAGAGATCGTCGCTGAAGAGCGGATGCTGAAGGACCAGGTCGGTCGCATCCGCGATGTCCGCCAGGGACCGGACGGCTCTATCTACCTGTTGACTGATGCCCGCAATGGCAAGTTGCTGCGGCTGGAGCCGGCGCCCTAGCTTTTATTCGACATAGATCATCTTGCGCGTCATACCGCCATCAACAACAAGATTCTGGCCGGTAATAAATCCGGCCTGCTCAGAAATCAAATACGCCGCCAGGCCGGCAATATCCTCCGGGATCCCGACCCTTCCTGCCGGATGTTGTGCGTGATCCCGGGGCTGCAGGCTATCGTCAGTGACATGAATCCAGCCGGGGCTGATACAATTGACCCGAATCTGCGGCCCGAGGCTCATGGCCATGGCGTGGGTTAACGCCACCACGCCTCCCTTGCCGGCAGAATAGGCCTCGGTGTTGGCTTCCGATTGCAAGGCCCGGGTGGAGGCAATATTGACAATGGCCCCCCGACAGGTCCGCAACAAGGGAATCCCGTACTTGCTGCACAGAAAAACGCCGGTCAGGTTGGTCGCCAGCATGCGGTTCCAGTCGGCCAGTTCCAGTTGGTCGACTGGAACCGCATGAGCACGGGCGATTCCAGCATTATTGATCAACCCATCGAGGCGACCGAAATCCGCATTGATCTGCTCAAACAGCGCCCTGACTGACTCCTCATCGGCAACATCTGTCTTTATCGTGGTGATTTCGCCGGCAGATTCGATAACCAGCTGACGGCCGGCTTCCTCATCAATATCAGCAATGACCACCCGAAATCCGTCCTCTAGCAGACGCAGGGCAATCCCTCTGCCGATCCCGTGCGCACCCCCGGTCACCAGGACAACGGGCGGCACCCTATCAATCGTCGTCATCATCAACCTCGCTCCTCAACAGTCAACTCCACCCCCATGACCTTCTCCCAGCCTATCGCCCAAATGCCAAAGCAAAACAAAGCCCTTTCGCAATTGCGCGAAAAAAAGAAATCTCTATACATATCAGCCTATTGTATTCCTTTTTCAAGCATAAAACTGCCTGCTGAGTTAGAATATTGTTTGCTTTTTTGCGAAAATACACATCTTTTAGTAATTACCATAAAGTTCTATATATTTGTTTTTTAATATTTATTTTCATTTTTTTAAAAGTAAAACATCGGTATATAAATTGCTTATCCTTGTGACAGACGAAACACAAACCAGTGCGATTGACAACAAAATTCGCGACCGCCGTTTCAAAACATAAATCAATGGACGCATATCATCATCTGTCACCCAAAGGAGAAAACGCAATGCAGAAGAAAAACACCATCCCCTTCAAGGATATCGGTCAGGGCCCGGCCGTTGTCCTCATCCATGACCTCCCCTTAACCGCAGAAATCTGGAACGAGCAGATTGAGCCTCTGCAACATGCCGGTTTTCGCATCATTCTTCCCGACTTTTCACAATGCCGTGAATACAATTCCATTGCCGATTACAGCCATAACATCCTGCGCCTGCTTAACCGTCTTGGCTTGCGCCGCTTTGCCGCCTGCGGTATGGGAATGGGCGGAGCGATCCTCTTCGATTTGCTTGAGCGCCACCCCAAACGGATTGCCGGTGCCTGCTTCATTTCCACCCGTCCGGTTCAGGACGATGTGCAGGAGCGCGCCCGTCGTGCCGAACTGATCAATCAGCTGATGAAAAACGAAGGAGATAATGCGCGCGATCAACTGGCGAGCATGCTCTTCGCTGGCCGCGAGCAGCAGCTTCCCGCGCACCTGATCAACTCCGTGCGGCAGATGGTTAACAACTACGATCGCGATGCCCTGATCAATGGCCTCAAAGCGATGATTCACCGCCGCGACTACACCCAACTACTCGCCAACCTGCAGCTACCCACCATGGTTGTCAGCGGTGAGCATGACAACATCTGCCATCCCCATCACATTGGGATTATGACGGGAAAATTGCCGCACTGCCTCTGCTCGGACAAATTGAACGGTGGCCACCTGTTGTCCCTGGAACTGCCACAGGAACTCAGCCGCAAACTGGTTGATTTTTTCCGGCGCATCGCCCCGCGTCGCACCCGGACCGAGATGGAAGAGCCGGAAGAACTGCTGCCGGCCATTTAACAGGAACAGGTTGAACTGTCCCGGCCCCTTGATATTTTTGATCTGGTTTTTTTCACCCCAAGCCAGCCTTGGCATTAATGATCAAGCGGGCGCTGGGAGAGTCATATAGCATGACTGTTGATGATTCAATTTTTATCTTAGCTGCACGGCTGACGGGTTTCACCCCCGCACCACCGGCAAACAATCCCAGCGCGTCGTATAGGCCGGGGATTTGAGATCCTGCTTCATGTACCAATCTTTCTTCGGGCGCTGCCCGCCGAACCAGATTTTTCCGACGCCCTTATTGATGTTGTCGATAGCCAGCATCAGGCGGTCAGAAGTGTCGGTATCCTCGGACCGACCAAACAGGGGATATTGCAGCTGCTGTTCGGGGGTAAAGTCCCCCAGCATGACACCGGCCTTGGCGTAGAGATGTCCGTCTTTCCAGATCCGTTCAAATAGATTGGTTGCCATGCCGGCCAGCTGCCGGGTGTCGGAGGTGGGCTGATAAAAACGGCCGGTGGCGACATTGGCGTAGTAGGGTTCGTTTTTATCAAACGGGCTGGTGCGGATAAAAGCGGTGATGACGGTTGCCCGCTGTTTTTCTTTTCTGAGTTTT
>JAWOFG010000106.1:0-3919 GCA_046482365.1 Pelovirga sp.
GTTTATAACCATCTTGGACCCGAAGGCAATTACCTGAATGATTTTGGCCCTTACTTCACTGACCGTTACACTACTCCATGGGGAGACGCCGTCAACTTTGACGGGTCGGGAGCGGATGAGGTCCGCAACTATTTTTTTGAAAATGCGTTGTACTGGTTGCGTCATTTTCACGTGGATGCGCTGCGCCTCGACGCTATCCATGGTATCTATGATTTCTCTGCCCGCCCGTTCCTGCAGGAATTGGCAGAAAAGGTCGGTAGTTTCGCTGACCAACAGGATCGACCCTTTCGCCTGATTGCTGAAAGTGACCTTAATGATGTTCGTATCATCTGTCCTGTTGAAGATCATGGTTACGGTCTGGATGCCCAGTGGAACGATGATTTCCATCATGCCCTGCACACGCTGCTCACCGGAGAAAAACAAGGCTATTATGCAGATTTCGGCGCAGTGGAAGACCTGGCTAAAGCCTACCGGGAGGGGCTTGTTTATTCCTGGCGCTACTCGACCTATCGTCAGCGTCATCATGGCAGCTCTTCGGCTGACCGGCCTGCAAAACAGTTGGTTGTTTACAGCCAGAATCATGATCAGGTGGGTAATCGTCTGCACGGACAACGGTTGATCTCTCTGACAGGTTTTAATGCTGCCAAGTTGGCAGCTGCAGCGGTTCTTTTTTCTCCTTACGTCCCGTTACTGTTTATGGGAGAAGAGTATGCAGAGGAGGCTCCTTTTCTCTTTTTTGTCGACTTTGCCGACACCGAACTTCAAGTAGCCGTCAGCGAAGGACGCAAAAACGAATTCCAGGACTTTGACTGGTCCGGTGAACCGCCCGATCCAAATGCCCTTGACACCTTCCGGCGGGCAAAGCTGTCCTGGCAAACTCGATACCAGGACCGGCATGCGGTCATGTTGGAGTTCTACCGGAAACTGATGGAGCTGCGTCGCCATCTGCCATCTCTGGCGCAGCTGGACAAACAGCAACTGGAGGTATCCTTGCCGGTCAGTGACAAGCTGCTCATCATGTGGCGCCGGCATCAGCACTCACAGGTGCTTATCCTCTTGAACTTCGACCATCAGGAGCTTACTTTTCACTTTCCCGAGCAGCCGGGAACCTGGGACAAGTTGCTGGATTCTGCTGAAACCCGCTGGAAAGGACCTGGCAGCTCGCTGCCGGAAAGAACCACCCGCCCTCAGAAAATACACATGGCACCCTTAAGCGCTGCTCTCTACAGTCGCGACCTGTTGCCGGAGGAACAGCTCTGATGCGTATCCCGAAAGCGACCTATCGTCTCCAGTTCAATCCAGATTTCGGTTTCTGCAAAGCGTCGGAAATCGTCTCTTATCTTGCTGACCTGGGCATTTCAGATATATACGCTTCACCTATCTTTCATGCCAGAAACGGTAGTGAACATGGTTATGACATCGTCAACCCGGCTGAACTTAATACGGAGCTGGGTTCGATAAGGGATTTTTGCGAACTCACTGACAAGGTCAGGTCCCTGCGGCTCGGCTGGCTGCAAGACGTGGTCCCCAACCACATGGCCTTTGATGCCCAAAATCCATTTATTGCCGATATCCTCGAAAATGGGCCGGCCTCTGCTTTTAAAGACTTTTTTGATATTGACTGGGATCATTATGATGAGGCCATGCGTGGCAAAATTCTGGCGCCGTTTCTCGGTAGTTTCTACGGTCAGGCGCTGGAGTCGGCGGAACTCAGGCTGGAGTACGCTGAAAGCGGCTTTGCTGTTACTTACTATGAACACCACTTTCCCCTCAAAATTGAAAGTTACCTGACCATCCTTACTCATGCCATTCCCGCCCTGATCCATGATTTAGGCGAGGAACATTCTGATTATATGCAGTTGCTTGGTGTGCTTTATATCCTCAAAGAACTTCCCAGCGATCTTGACAATGGCGAGCGGTATGACAAGGTCAACTTCATCAAACAGGCCCTCTGGGCACTTTACAACAAAAACGCGACGATCCAGCAGGTCATCGATGCGACCGTACGGGATTTTAATGGACATCAGGGTGCGCCGGAGAGCTTCAATGCATTGGAGGCGCTCCTGGCCGATCAGTGGTTTCGGCTCTCTTTCTGGAAAGTTGCTACCGAAGAGATCAATTATCGCCGTTTTTTCAGTATCAACGACTTGATCTCGGTAAAAGTTGAGGATGAAAAAGTCTTTCTTTCCACCCATGACCTGCTCCTGCGCTTGCTGCGGGACGGCCACATTACGGGGCTCAGAATCGATCATATCGACGGCCTTTATGACCCTTCAGTTTACCTGCAACGTCTCAGCAAAGAAGCGCAGGCGCCCTATATGGTGGTAGAAAAAATTCTGGACTGGAAGGAACCTCTCCCCGACTGGCCCGTTCAGGGAACCACTGGGTACGATTTTATGCACGTGGTTAATGGGATTTGTTGCCAGCCAGGTAACGAGAAGACCATGTCGCGCCTCTACCGGAGCTTTGCCGGAGCGCGTCAATCCTTTGCTGATCTGGCATATGACAAGAAGAAGCTGATTATCAAAAGGCACATGTCCGGTGATGTCAACAATCTTGCCCGTCTTCTTAAAAACATTGCCAGTCGCCATCGCTATGCCATGGATATCACAATGGCGAGCATGAAACAGGCGCTGATGGAAGCTCTGGCCCTGTTACCTGTTTACCGGACCTATATAAATCCTGATGGAGTACGGCAGATCGATTGCCGGACAATTGAGAAAACCATCACCCTGGCGAAGAAGAAAAACCCGGACCTGTTAAACGAGCTGGACTATCTCGGCAGAGTACTTATGCTGCAGATGGAAGATTTCCTGCCGACCGCAGATCGACCCCGTTGGTTGTATTTCGCCATGCGTTTTCAGCAGTTCAGTGGACCCATCATGGCCAAAGGTCTCGAAGATAGCGTCCTCTACAGCTACAATCGGTTGTTGTCCCTCAACGAAGTGGGTGGCAACCCCGAAAAGTTTGGAATATCACTGGAGGAATTCCACGACTTTAACCGGAGCCGTGGCCGCTTCTGGCCACACTCTCTGAATGCTTCAACAACTCACGATACCAAGCGCAGCGAAGATGTGAGGTCCCGCTTGAATGTTCTTTCTGAAATTCCCCAGGAATGGGGGCATCAGGTCAGGAACTGGAGCCGTATTAATCGAAGCCTGAAAAGTACAATCAAACGTCATAAAGCCCCAGATAAAAACGATGAATATTTTCTTTACCAAACCCTGGTCGGCGCTTTTCCATGCGAGAACGAGAGTGATCCCGACTTTTTGCCCAGGATCAGAGACTATATGGTCAAGGCGGTGCGCGAGGCCAAAGTCCATACGGCGTGGATCAAGCCGGATGAAGCTTACGAAGAGGCCGTTCTCTCTTTTATCGACAAGATTCTGATAACGGATGAGGACAATGCGTTCCTGCGGGAGTTTCTGCCTTTTAAGCGCAAAGTCGCTCATTTCGGGATGCTCAACTCCCTGACCGAGACGTTGATCAAGATGACCGCTCCTGGCGTTCCGGACTTTTATCAGGGCACAGAATACTGGGATTTCAGTCTGGTTGATCCGGATAATCGCCGGCCAATCGACTATGCACGACGTCAAACCTCGCTGCGGGAGATTCGCACCAGAGCTGTAAGTGATTTGTCCGGCTTGATCGCTGATTTACTCGCGACCATGGAAGATGGACGAATCAAGCAGTTTATTATTTACCAGGTGCTCAATTTACGCCACCGCAACTCTTTGTTGTTTCAAGAAGGGGATTATCTGCCCCTGGAGACAAGCGGGCCGGGCAAAGAGTACCTGATAGCCTATGCCCGCAGACTGAATAACAACTACGCGATCACGGTGGCGCCGCGGCACCTCGCCGGGTGGATGCCGGAAGGAACTAAACTGCCTATGGGTAACGACGTCTGGCAACAGACATA
>JAWOFG010000183.1:0-5295 GCA_046482365.1 Pelovirga sp.
CATGTCTCCGCTGGTCAAAAAAAAGCCCATAATTCAAGCTGATCCATCGTTCCAGTTCAATTTTCACAGAATATTTCAAATCCGTAGCTTGGGAAAAAGGACCTGTGACAACGTCAACAACCCGATGATGAAGTTCTGGCAAATATGACTCAGCAGCGCCTTCATGCATCAAGAAATCCGACCGGGTTTTACTGTCGAGCCAGCGGGTGAACTTCTCCTTTTCACCAAAAAAACCATTCATGATGACGTGAGTATGAAAGGATTGTTTCATCAGGGGCGTTTTCATGAATTCCCTTAGCAAAACCACCGAGTCTTTCAAACGATTGATGGGCCAGTACACTACCAATTGATGGCCAAGGTCTTTTAGGGCTTCAGATAACGCATCAGCTTCTTTTTCCAAGTGCTGACCAATTCCTGCCGGCAAAGAAACCACAATCTCTCGGTCCTGATCCTGTTCAAGAAAATCAAGCAGATGCATCCAACCTTCGTGCTGTTTAAGATCAATATACTCAACAGTCAGATAGTCACGATAAACCCGCCCAACATCCGGATTTCTGGTGTCTGCATCCACGACTGTAAACGCCACCCAAAACCCGCAGTTATTTGCCGCATAGTAGATCTCGCCTGAATTCTCCCTATTTTATCAATTCAACTATTTGAGTATTTTTTTTGATGCATGAATCATCAAATGCACACAGGAATGACTTGGCAGGTTATAAAGTGAAGTGTCGTTGAGAAAGGTATGGCGCCAGCACTGATTTGTCGGTCTAAGTTGACGCCATACCCTCAGAACCATGCAAACGCATGATTCCCCTATTATTGCACATTAGGGTCATAAATCCATCCCTCATCGACCTTTTTGTCGATGTCTTTATCAAGCCGCCTTTATTTTTGTAGCCGTTGCCATGTTCAGGTCATGATCTGTTCGCACTGTGATCGTGGGCAACGTTATTGCCCCGGTGAATGTCGTCATCAAGCCCGGTCTGAATCGACTCAGCGGGCGAGGAAAAAATACCAACTGACCCGGGCATGTCGCTTCAAAAATGCCGCTCGACAACAACGCTTTCGTGACCGCCGTTCACAAAAAGTAACGCATCAGGGTTCCCCTCCAAAGCACCAGAATGATCTACTCAAAATTCGTTCTGTCGAGATTAAAAAGACGCCAAAACCAGTGTTTTCAGGTTCCACAGTCCATTGTCATTATTGTGATGCGGTGTGTGTCCCTTTTTTACGCCAGGATTTTATGCGCAGTCCGCGGATAAAACGATTATTCCAGCGATCGACGTCTTTTTAGTCCATTCATTTCCCTGCCGGAGGCATCATGGCGATCAATAAAGCGACCGAAGCAAAAATACTGCGTTACCATTTTGTGGAACAATGGCGGGTCGGCACCATTGCCACCCAGTTAGGAATCCATCATTCCGTGGTCGATCGTGTCTTATCCCAGGCGGGTCTGCCTAAGGTGGAGCGCTCGCCCCGATCTTCCATCATTGATCCCTATTTACCCTTTATTGTAGAAACCTTACGTGAATTCCCGACGTTGACGGCTGTCCGTTTATACGACATGGCAAGGCAACGGGGGTATCCCGGAGGCCCCAGTCAGTTTCGCCAGCGCATCAGCCAACTCAGACCGCGCAAGCAACCCGAAGCTTATCTGCGTTTAAAGACGTTACCTGGTGAGCAGGCCCAGGTGGATTGGGGACATTTTGGTCATGTTGAAATAGGCAAAGCCAAACGCCCGTTAATGGCTTTTGTGATGGTGCTCAGCTGGTCACGGCAGATTTTTGTGCAGTTTTATGTCAATGCACAAATGGAAAACTTTTTACGCGGTCATGTGGCGGCTTTTACCGCCTGGAATGGCGTACCCAAGGTCCTGCTCTACGATAATTTAAAGTCGGCCGTCCTTGAACGTCAGGGCGATGCCATCCACTTCCATCCGACGCTGTTGGACCTCTCTGCCCATTATCGTTTTGAACCGCGTCCGGTGGCCGTTGCCCGTGGGAATGAAAAGGGCCGAGTTGAGCGCGCTATCCGATACATTCGTGATAATTTTTTTGCCGGACGGCACTGGCAAACCCTGGAGGAATTAAATACACAGGCCGATCAATGGTGTCAGGGGGTGAGTGCCAACCGACCTTGTCCGGAGAATAGAGATGTCACTGTCAGGGAGGCTTTTTTACAGGAGCAACCGACTCTGCTGGCGTTGCCGGATAACCCGTTTGATACCCGTGAGCGCAAGGAAGTGTGTGCGGGGAAAACCCCCTATATCCGCTTTGATCTGAATGATTACTCCATCCCGCATCAGAAGGTACAAAAAACACTCAGCGTGTATGCCGACCTGAAAACGGTACGGATTATCGATGGCATGGACGTCATTGCCGAACATCCCCGCTGTTTTGGCAAGGGCGAGCAAGTCGAGCAGGACATTCATATCAATGCCTTATGGCTGGCGAAAACCCACGCCACATTGCACCGTGGACAGGATCGTTTAAGCCAGGTTTCAGAGCAGATCCCCGAGCTGTTACAGCAATCGATTGAACGCGGACATGGGTTAAAAACCACCGTTCGCTTACTGAATGAATATCTCGATCAGTATGGGCGGGATGAGCTGAATGCTGCCGTAAAAGAAGCCCTCAAACAGCAGTCGCCCTATCCACAGGCGATACAGCAAATACTGGAACGGCGGCGAGAAGAGACACACTGTCCACCACCCCTTCCGGTGGCATTGCCGGATAAGGTGCAACACTTACAGGTGAAAGCCATCAACATGGCCGATTACGACCAGCTGTATGGTGATGAGCCCACAGAAAAAACAGGAGGAAATCATGAGTGAAATGATCAACCGCGAACAACTCCGGCAACAGGCTCTGGAACTGAGACTCTATGGATTGCAGGCACACTGGTCGGAGTTGACGGAAGAACACACCCCGTTCCTCTCAACGCTCCTTCGTTGGGAACGTGATGAACGACAACAGCGCTCACTGGAGCGACGCTTAAGCAGTGCTAAGCTGGGGCGCTTTAAACCCCTTACTGAGTTTGACTGGCAATGGCCGAGTAAAATTGATCAATCCGCCATTCAATCCCTGATGCAACTGGACTTTTTAACCGATGCCAGCAATATCATCTTGATCGGCAGTAACGGGGTGGGGAAATCGACCCTGGCACAAAACCTGGGGTATCAGGCCGTGATGCAGGGGCATACGGTGTTGTTTACCACGGCGGCCAACATGCTCAGTGATCTGGCGGCACAGGACGGTGACAATGCCTTACGGCGACGCCTGCAGCATTACTCCAGACCCACACTCCTGATCATTGATGAAATCGGTTACCTGTCTTACAGCAACCGTCATGCCGATCTGCTGTTTGAAATTATCAATCGACGTTATGAACATCTCTCAACCGTGGTCACCACCAACCGTCCCTTCGGTGAATGGGGTGACATCTTCCCCAATGCATCCTGTGTCGTTTCGTTGATCGATCGGCTGGTGCATCACAGCCAGATCGTTGCCATTGAAGGGGATTCCTATCGGATGAAAGAAGCACAGGAGCAGGCGACAAAACGTAAAGGGGACGCAACAAAAAAAGGATCGCCCCGATGAAAATACTGAAAATGACTACCCACTGGACAACCGAAGAAGCCGAATGTATTTACCGGCTTCTGGATGAGTTCCGCTGTGCCATTTGGGAAAGCTATGGAAATAACATTGAACTGCTGTATCAGGCTCAGCGTGAAGAACAGTTGAGAATAAAAATAGAGAGGGAAAAAGAAGCATCACCCATGGATGAAATCCCTTTTTAACACCGGACCCGTTCGGTAGAAACTGGTCAATTCTTGCTCATAACCATCCTGCGGCAAATAACTGCGGGTTTGCTCCGGCGTTAACAGGCGCGGTTCGTGGGCCATTCCGTCGGTCGTAACCGCCACTTTGGGTCCGCCATCGCTGTACCGTACGACTTGTCAAACCAAGGATTCGGGCGGCTGGCTCCAGGCGGGCACCATGGCACATCTCATTCTCGATGAGCAACAGGACCTGCTTTCTGGCTAAGGGATCGTGTCGTCGTCCTCGTCCACCCAAAGATCCCGGGCTTTTTTTTCAACACCAGCAAGGCGGCCGCTTCTGCCAAAGCCTTGTCCTTGCGATGAACTTCTTTCTCCAATTCCTGAATACGCTTTCGTTCATTACGTTTGCCGGCCATTGGTTCAAGACCAATCAGCATCTGATCGTGCCATTGCTGCAAATGGGCTTCGTGTAAACCTCGACTACGTAAGAACGGGCCAAGATCTTCCTCGGAGAGAGAGGCCGCTTCCAAGACGGTGGCGAGTTTTTCTTCAGGGGTCCAATCCTGGGGACGTTTCATCGTGGATATCCTCCGGATAGACTTGGAAAACGACGGCGGGTCAGGCTGATCAGCAACGTCAACCGTATCAGTTTCGCTCATCCAGCGATAGAGTGTGCTCCGTGATACGCCAGCTTCTTGAGCGATTGAGGTTGCGGTTGCTCCGTTTGGGTCCGCAGCCTTGCGAACCATAAGCGCTTTGAAAGATCTGGTATACATACGCCTCCCAACTGCCCCCAAATAATGATGGTCAGGTAGAGGCGACAACTATGCTGACACAGGGGGTGTCTTACTTCTTCTGGGATTTATAATCCACCACCAGGGGCTTTCGGCTATTTTTTTGATGGATGGTTTTCATGCAACAACAGTTCGATGGGTTAGCCCATCGAACGCCTGAATGGTTTTGTTTAAGAACAGGCGAGCGTGGATGATAATAAAAACTTTTCTTCTTCATGTGTAATCGTATCTGAAAAAATCAGCTTACCTCGAAAAAATATCAGTTAAGGTCAGTTGGTATAGGCCGAGAGTCAAAACCGGGAGCAGAATGCCAATATTTTTTGAGAATTTGAATTGGCACGATCTATGACTCTTCTAAATATTTGAAATGACAGTAAGGAAGTTCCAAAAAAGACCGAAGGTCTGAAATTTGCTGACCGTTGGCTTATAAAAACAGACCTACTAGTGAAACCGACGGTCAATTTAAAAAAAGACTGTCACAGAATCGTCACAAAAACGTCACAAACACAAAAAGCACCTAACCAAAATCGGCTAAGTGCTTGATTTTATGGCGGGGCTGACGGGACTTGAACCCGCGACCTCCGGCGTGACAGGCCGGCGTTGTAACCGACTCTACTACAGCCCCTTGAAGTGGTGGGCGAAGAGGGGCTCGAACCCCCGACATCCTGCTTGTAAGGCAGGCGCTCTCCCAGCTGAGCTATTCGCCCGATGTTGTGCACA
>JAWOFG010000200.1:0-3121 GCA_046482365.1 Pelovirga sp.
AGAGCTTGATCGCCCCGATACTTCACAGCATTTTCAATAAGATTTTGCCAGATCTGCCCGAAATGCATGGCATCACCATGTAGCAACTGGGGCATTTCGCCGACAGTCACCTGAATCTGATGCTGCTGTAAAATGCCTGCCAGCGTAGCTAAACAGTTTTGAACCAGCAGGCCGGCTGACAAGGTTTGCGCTGGAGTGTCGATTCTGCCGATGCGCGAATATTGCAACAGGGCATCGAGGAGCTGCTGCATTTTGTCAGCACCCTTGTTGATATAGTTCAGATCGTCGTTAATTAGCTGCTGGTCACCATCGTGGATGTCCTGCCGTAACATACCTACAAAGGTTTTTACAGTGACTAGTGGACTTTTTAAATCGTGGGAAACAGTGTGAACAAATTGCTCCAGCTCTGCATTTTTTTGCTCCAGAGCCACTTGGGCTCGCTTACGTTCGGTGATGTCCCTGAACTCAACCACGCGCACCATTTTTCCCTGATAGGGAATATTTTTCGCTTCAAGGCGCAAGGGGTACTCCTCGCCGTTCTTGCGCAATCCAAAGACTTCATAGGGTTTTTCATGGCCGGAAAGGATATGGGCCAATACTGTTTCTCGGGATTGTTCAGCAATCAGCACAAGCCCATCCATACCCATGAGCTCATCGTGGCCAAAGCCGGTAATCTCAGACAACCCCTGGTTGCAGTCGAGGATAGTGCCCTGATTGTGGATGGCGATGCCCCCAAATGAGGCGTTGTGGAGAGCCTTGAAGCGCTCTTCGCTCTCGCGTAGTTCTTCTTCTGCCCGCCTGCGCATCAGGGCTGAGCCAATGTGCGCGGCAATATCTTCCAGCATTTCGATGGTTTCAAGGGTGAAACGGTCCTGGCGTTTGTCGTTCAGCTGAATGAGCCCAACGATGCGTTCTTTAGTCCGAACCGGTATCAAGGCCACGGAGGTATAGCCCCGATGGATGCAGTTGTTCCGCGGGTGCGTCCGCGGATCCTGATCGGAGGGCAGCTCAAGCAAGGAGATAGCGTCGTTGGTCCAGAAGCTTCCCCCGTTGGTGAAGAACGGGCTGGAAGTATCGGTCTTACCGGTGATGACCAGACCGCAGGTACATTCCAGGCAAACATTACCGTCCTTATCCCGGCACAGGTCGCCCTCTTGATCACGTTCGAGTAAGGTGTTTTCCGTCTGCAAAAAATCAGCAGGGAAACCGTCCTGGGCGAAATAGGGGAAATCTTCTCCCTCTTGCAGGCGTAGAGCCACGGCATCAACCTTTGTCCGGGTTTTTAAAGTCATGAGGACGCGCTGGATGGACTCCTGCAGGCTACCCGACTCGTTGAGAAGCTGCAGGATCTCTCGCCCTATATCGCGATAAATTTCTGCTTGTTTGCGCTCGCTGATGTCGCTCACGATGATCATCAGTTCATTGGTATCGTTTTCAGTGTCATCACTGGTGGTGCGTTTGGCCGTGATGTGCGCGTAGAAGGGCTTGGTCTGATGACGCTTGATCTGTAATTCGATGTGTTTGTCGGCAGGATTATGAAACAGGGAGCGAAAGCGCGACAGGAAAAGCCGGGCATCACCTTCGATTAAGGTTTCGGCAAAAGGGATCCCGCAAAAATCGTTTTCCGGCTGCTTCAGCATGGCGCGCCAGGTCGCGTTGGTACGACGGATCATCCCGACCGCATCTAACAGGACATATCCCACCGGGGCATGATCGTAAAGATCGACATAGCGGTCGCGCACTTTCTGCAGTGACAATTGTGTATGGCGCAACTCCTCATTCTGCAGTTCGAGTTCGGCCTGATGGACCGCCAGTTCATGGTGCAGCTTGTTAATGTCGTTGATATCCGCCGGCAGGGAACTGCCACTAGCTTGGGCAAGCAAATCCTCCGCCCGCCTGCGCAGCTGTTCGGTCATGCTGATTGTTTCCGGGTTCATGGCTGGATCTCCTGCAGCGAGCCGTAAAGCTCAGAGACCGTACCGGCGCCGTTGACCTGGGCCTTGACGCCGGCAAGACACGGCAAGGTTGTGCCATCGCTGCGCACGGCACTGAGATGAAGCTCGTGGGATGTGCCTTTTTCTCTGGCATCTTGCAGAGCGCGTTGGAGTTGCTCCAGCGATTCGGAGGTAAAGAGGGTGCCGTCGATGAAAAAGTTTGGGGTGCCTTGTTTCGGATCGCGTTGCAGCAGCCGATAGAGGTTGTTGGACCAGGTCATGCTGTCAGTCTCCAGATCCCATGACCAGCTGCCCATATGTGCAATTTTTTCTGCCGCATCCAACAGTTCGAACTGACGGCGCTGTTGGGTCTGCATGCGTTTGAGTTTTGTCTCGTGGTCAATACGTTCGGTGATATCTTCTTTGACGGCCAGAAAATGGGTTATTTTTCCACTTGTGTCCCGGATTGGTGAAATAGTGGCGTACTCCCAGTAAGTGGACCCGTCTTTACGCTGGTTGTGGAATTGGCCGCGCCACTCTTTTCCAGCCAAAATTGATTCCCAGAGTTCTTGATATTCTTGTGGTTTTGTATGACCCGTTTTCAACATTCTGGGATTCTGTCCGAGAGCCTCTTCAATGGTATATCCGGTTGTTTTTTCAAACTGCGGATTGGCATACTCAATGTTTCCGTCCACATCGGTAATAACAATGGTGGAGACGCTTTGCTCGACTGCGCGCCTAAGCTTAACGAGAACCTCTTCGGTCTGCTTGCGCTCAGTAATATCCTGGGCCGCCCCCAAAAGTTCAACCGTCTTTCCTGCCGAGTCAACTTCGGCCTCGCCCTGCACCCACATCCATCCGTTTGTTCCATCTTTTCTTACGGTTTCCAGTTCAAGGGTGTAGGGAACTCCGGTCTCTCTGGTATGGGCCAGGGCTGCGGACAGCTTCTCCCAGCTTTCAGGAGTGAATAGCTTCATGTGTTCGGTATAGGGTGGAACCGGAAGCGACGGATCGAATCCATACATTCTGTAGAGTTCTTCGGTCCAGATGACCTCATTGGTTGCTACGTCCAAACGCCAACTGCCGACATGAGCAATGCGCTGTGATTCTTTTAAATCATGTTCTTTTCTTTGCAACTCTTCCAGCGCCAGCTTTTGTTTGCTTATTTCAACCAGGGTAATCACCAC
>JAWOFG010000196.1:0-10694 GCA_046482365.1 Pelovirga sp.
CCGTGTTTTTCCATCTCCTGCAGCTGACTCCAGGCCTTGCGATAGGAGATGCCGAGCTGTTGGGAGGCGGCGTTGATCGAACCGGTGGCGGCAATAGCGCGCAGCAGTCGCAGGCGGCCACCACCGAGAAATGGTTGACCGTTCACTTCCAGCCAGATCTTGCTGCGGATGCGGATGTTATTCACGACAGAAACCTCTTCTCGACCAGATCACATAGACCGGCAGCATCGTTGATGTCAAACACCGGGACATCGAGCTCGAGGGGTTCATCTGATGCCACGGCAAACAGGGTAGGGTCATGTTGGTCACCGCGACACAGCAGGGTGGCGCTGCGCTCGCGCCGATGGACTTCGATTTTCGGCATGCTGCTGCGTTTGAATCCTTCGGTCAGAACAATATCGACATCCTGGCAATAGGTAGCGACAGTCTCATCAAGGACCGGCTCAGCGTCGCCATTCTGCTTGACCATGGCAATCTTGGCCGGTGAGGTGATCAGCATGGTGTCAGCCCCGGCCTGGGTCAGGCGCCAGGAATCCTTCCCTTCATGATCAATACTGAAGCTGTGGGCGTCATGTTTGATCGCGCCGACGCGAAATCCGCGTCTTTTCATCTCGGCAATCAGTTTTTCCAGCAGGGAGGTTTTGCCGGTACCGCTTTTGGCAACGATAGAAACAATGGGCGGAGTCATAATGCCTCCTGGCTGAGTTGTTCAATGTCGACCGGCGAATTCAGGTTGACCAGGGCGGTTTGCCAGCCGTCGGGCAATTCATCACTCTCGACAAAGCGTATGCGGATGTGATCATAAAAATCGTAAATCCGATAATTGCCCACACGCAACATCTGCTCCATCACCGGCAGGCAGTTTTTGTGATAGAGGGCAAAAACCGGCTCAAAACCTTCCCTCGTCCGCGGTACGACGGCATCGTAGCTGTGGCGATAGGGGAGCAGGTGACGGATCAGGTTCGGGTCAGGTGCAGCCAGATCGCAGGGCGCAACAAAGATCCACGGTGTTTGCGCAGCCTTCAAGCCGCCATGGATGCCGCCCAGAGCACTGCCGGGAAATTCGTCAGCAAAACAGGGCACGGCTGCGGAGGCGAGGTCAGGGCGATCACCGGCAATCAATATCTGTTCGAAAACCGCATCAAAGGCATCATGTGCGCGTTCAAACAGGGTACGCCCGCCAACCGTCAGGGTGGCCTTGTCGCGCCCCATGCGCCGGCTACGCCCGCCCGCTAAAATGACTCCGGTGATGTCGCTATGGTCAGTTGGTTGTTGGTTGTGCGAAATCTGCATAACGCTTGTCCAAAAAAAACACACCCTAGGGCATGGTAACGGTGATTGCCGCTTGACGACAGAATTCTACACAAAGATTGCAGGCAGTACAACGGTCTTTATTGACTTGCGGCTGGCTGCCACGAACATCCGGAGATACCAGCGCGCCGGTCGGACAGATGCCGACGCAGGCGGTACAGCCACGGCAATCGGAGCCAAAGGTAACCTTCGGCAGGATCTTTGTCTCGATCATTTCGCGCACGGCGCAAGACGCCTTGCCGAGTTGCAGCAGCAGTTGGCGTGTCAAGGGTAAACTTTTTTTGCCGTAACTGCCGGAAGACGTGTCGAGTCGCAGACGATTGACCAGAGACATCCCGGTCTGGCGTGAACGACGATTGAGAAAGTTGAAAAACTCCCGGCGTGAACAGCTTTTTTCGCGGTAATCCAGCTGTGGCGCTGACTCTATCACCTTAACTGCCCCGGGTAAGCTCTGTGCCAGCTCAGTAACTTGTTTGGCTGATTGGTGTAGAGCCGGTAAAATGTGACAGTTTTCGCAGGTTGCACAGGCCGATGCATTAAGCCGCAGTTCCTTGCCCAGAGCCAGTTGCAGTGCCAGTAACAGCTGTGGATCCGCGAGCAGTCCCAGACAGGACAATCGCGCATGTCCCTGGGTTTGTGGGTTAAAGGAGCAAGCCAGCAAAGGCGTATCGACTTCATCAAGACGCTGCAGCAGATCAGCCACGGCTAGCTGGTTGCTGGTCAGGGCATCGGTTGGGCAAGAGGCAACGCAGAGCAGGCAGCCAGTGCATCTTTCCTGATTCCAGTGCAGGCCGTTTTCTGTCCAGGTTATGGCGCCGGTTGTGCAGGCGGTAAAGCAGTTGCGACAACTGGAAGAAGACAGGCGGTGGCGTAAACAGCGGCCACGTTCGATCCGTAGTGTATCCTGAGGGGTAAGGAGTTTGACGGCCGTGCTCTGCAGCATCATGCCGATATCCTAGGTCGCTGATCTCTGCGCGTTAATAAAGCGCTGGGTCAGATCGGCAAGCTGGCGGTAATAGTCGAATTGGGTGTTCTTGCCTAATTTGTCGCAGAAATCATTAACCCAACGGCCAATGTGGTCAGCAATAAACTGCCGGCGGAGCTGATGCCAGTACTGTTGGTCGTCAGCACGTTCTTCGTTCTGGGCCAGAGCTTCATTGAAACAGGTCAGATAAAGGAATTCAAATTCGATCGCGATATGATCAGGGATTTCATTGAAGTCGGGGCTCACGCCAAAGTCAGCGTCCTGATAACGGGCCATGACATCTATGGTGGAATCACCCATCAGAACCTTCGGACCATCAAGATAAACCGAACCATAGGGGTGCGCCAGGAGCACATCCGGTCCGACAAAGAGCTTGGCATAGTCGATCAGTAGATCCTGTTGTGGTGCACCTTGCAGACTGATTGCCAAGGCATCAGCAAGATCAGCAGAGTCGGGGAGGCACAGCTCAAGAGCGTCACGTAATTGAACAAACAGGCCTTCTTCGAGCAGCATGTTTTTGTCCGGCTCATAATAGCAGGCAGAGAGCAGGCGATAGGCGTCAGCTGTAGCAGCGATTTTATCCATAAGGGCAGTAGCGGTCACAAATGTCTCCCAAAACAGGGCTAGCAGATTCACTGGGTAAAAAAGGCCGCAGACGAAAGGTTCTTCGTCTGCGGTTTCATTACCTGGTCAGGGTATTACTTGCGCGCAGAATAGGCGCGGATATAGTAAACGTTAGGCCCAACGCCTTGCTCATTGGCAGCCAAAAACTCCCCCTTGTTGTTTTTAAGACGCCGACCGCCATATTTCTTGAGAAGCTGGGCGGCATCACTGTTGGGGTCATCAAAGTCGCCGGCAACCCGGGCTTTCGATGGACACACGTCAGTACAATAAGGTTGCATGCCGTTTTCGATACGATGATCGCAGAGGATGCACTTCTCTACGACACCATCTCCTCTGACACTATTGTAGTCAGGGTGTCCATACATGGTGGCATGAGGTGGTGTCATCCCGGCTATTTTGGCAACTTCAGCGCCTGAGGAGGTACAGCCTTTGATTGCCTCTGTCTTGTCCTGATAGGCAGCATGGATGACCTTACCAAAATCATTGAAGCTGATAACGCTATACTGGACATCATCACTTTCGACATCCATAGAGCTGTAAGGACAGGCATTCTGACAGGCCCGGCAGCCGATGCAGCGTTCTTCGTTGTGAATCGTCATTCCTTTGGCATTTTTGTGCATTGCCTTGGGAGTCACCGGACAGGCAGCTACACAGGGAGCATTGGTGCAGTGATTGCACAGCACCGGCAGGGTCTGATAGTTGACGTTGGGGAAGGTACCCGTTGCCGAATGATGATAGTCGGCCCAGTTATAGGTCTGACCATCGGCACGGTCGTCGGTGTTGTTTTCGGTTTTGCACCCGAGGCCACAGGCGCCACAGCTGGTGCACTTGTGCAGGTCAATAACCATTCCGTATTTAGCCATGTATTTTTTCTCCTATTAATAAGGTATGTGCTTGTGATCAGACTTTTTCGACCTTGACGCCGGTAAAGCCACCATTGCGCGCGGTTGAGCCACTCATGCGATCATAATCGTCAGGCATGATTTCGTTAAAGTTCGCACCGCGTGGTTTGAACTTGCTGTAATCCTCGGTGGCAACACGTCCATAGGCCCAGTGTCCCTGACCGAAACACTTGGCCACTGTTCCGGGCTGAACCCCTTCCCACAGGCGGGCTTGAAGCGTCAGACTACCGAGGACAGAGGTGACCTTGACCATGTCCCCTTCACTAACGCCGATCCGACGGGCGTCGAGTGGATTGATTTGTACAACGTCAGCGTTGACAATATCGCCCGGATCACATGTTTTGAAAGTGTAGCTCCAGGTATTGTTGGCGCTGCGCCCTTCGCGATTGAAGCGCGACTTCATGTCAATCAGATCAAAGGGGTAATCCGTGCGACTGCCATGACGGGAAATCGGTTCGTAGTGAGGAACAAAGACGGTTTCGCCGCGGGCGGTATTGTTAGCCGCTTCAATCGCCTGATCGATAGTTACCTTGTTTTTTGCAGCATGGTCGGTAAGAACCTTCTTCAAGGTTTCACTGTAGAACTCGAACTTCTTGGTTTCGGTGGGGAAGCCCTTCTCCCACAGAGTGCGAGGTTTCCATTTCGGTGAATTGACCGTTCCTTTGGCAACGAACTCGTTCCAACCAGCAGGACGATCGCCTTTATACTCGGCATTTTGCTTCGGATCCCAGGCTTTCTGGCTGCGAAGTTTGGTTGCATAAAGACTGAACTCTGCTGCAGTCTTCGGTTCGGCACCGGTTTCCGGGTCCTTGAAGCTTTTCAGCCAGTTAAGAGGATTGGCGAAACCCTTGGCGGCAAGCTTTTCGGAAATCATCCAGACCACCTCGGTTTCAGCGGCTTTGACGTCGAACAGTGGTTTGATCACCGGCTGCTGAATGGAAATGGCGCCATGGAGATTGTAGCCGGAACGGACAATTGCCCACTGCTCGGAATGGTGGATGGCCGCCGGCAGGACGATGTCGGCAAACTGACTCATTTCACTCGGCATGGTGACGATATGGGCAAAGAAAGGAATCTTGGCCATGGCCCGGTCCCAGCGTTGTCCATCGGTGCCGGAAAAATTGAAGTTGTTGTAGTAACCGATGGCCACCTTGATATCGTAGGGATCTTCCTGCCAGATACCGTTGGCAGTATTGTTGGTAACCACGCCTCCACCGGATTTTTTCTTCAGGGCCGGGAATTTGAGAGTGCCGCGTTGATCGATCTTTTTGTGCTTGGAAGCTTTTTGGGCCTGCTCGTCCTGGAAGGCGTCGATCTTCGGATAACTGCTGCTGGGAGCCCCCATGTTTTTGAGGTATCCACCCTCATTGTCGGAGGAGCCGGTCAGGCCGTTGAGGGCATGCATGGCCAGGGTGGCATAGGAGCCGCGGGGCTGCATGTTGGGGCCGAACCAGACGGCACAGTTGGGCGCGGCAGCGGCAAATTCAGAGGCGATGCGGGTAATGGTGATGGCATCAATGCCGGTGATATCGGCAGCCCATTGCGGAGTGCGGTCTTTCAATTCAATGTTCCACCATTTGACCAGACCGTGGGTGTGCTTCTCGGCGAAGGCATCTTCTGAAACCGTTCTGCCGGGAATAAAGAGATTTTTACCATCCTTGAAATCGCCGACAAACTCCTTATACCAGAGCCCTTTGGTCAGGATGACATGGGCCATGGCCACTGCCAGGGCACTGTCGGTCTGAGGCTTAAGCGGTAACCATTCTTGACCTTTGGCCGCGGTGTTGCTCATGCGCGGATCAACAGTCACCAGTTTGCCGCGTTCAATGACGCCGTTAATCTTACTGATGGCGTTTGGAACCTGACGGTTGGATGAAATCGGATCACAGGCCCAGACGATCAGGTATTTCATATTGTCGAGATCGTAGTCACCGTAGCCCCAATTGCCTTGGGTATAGTAACGACCGAACTTTTCTACTTCGGCACAGATAGCACTATGGGAGATGTTATTGGGAGAACCGATCATCTTGGTGAAATTGTTGTACAGGATGGCGTTGTGGTCAGAATAACGCCCACGCATCAACAGGTATTTGTGGGTTTCGTTGTTGCGCCGCAGTTCCACCAGTTTCTCTGCAATGGTGTCGGTGGCCTCATCCCAGGAGATGGGCACCCATTTGGGATCAACCCCGCGACCTTTTTTCGGGTTGGTACGCTTCATCGGGGTTTTGATCCGGTCCGGATCGTAGGTTTGTTGCAGAACCAGGTGGCCGCGCGGACAGACATACCCGCTGTTGAGCTTGCTGTTCTGGTTACCGCGTACCTTGACGGCGCGCCCGTTTTGAACAAAGATCTCAATCGGGCACCAGGTAGTGCAACCCTGACAGACGCTTGCCATCCACTTGCCGGCGGCTTCTCCTTTGGGTTTGGCTGTTGATTTGTCCATCGCGTTGGTGGCAGGTTTGCTTGCAGCGCACCCGGCCAGCAAGGCACCTCCAGTGGCAGCGGAAGCTTGGATGAAGCTTCTTCTTGTCAATCTCATTCGCATCCTCCTTGGCAGTTGTTTAGAAACAAGGCAAGCCGGTTACGTCCTTCGCAATGGCCAGCGCCTTCCTGAGTTGTATTCAAGGAGGAGTTGAGCAAAGTTCATGCCGGTTTAAGTTTATTGGTGTAAGGGGGCGTAAACGATAGGAAATGTTTTATTACCAAACTAGTTGTTGATTTTATTTTGTAACCCGAGTGTTACGGTTGAGGTTTAAAAAAACAAAAAATCACTTAAAAACGGTATGTTGGCTTAGACTGTATACAGTGTTACCGGGCGGTAATGGTTCTCGGGGGTAGCGCATGATTTTGTTTGCGCACTGTCTGATGGGTGATCCCAGCTGTTTGTAGAATTATCGTTGTTGAATCAGGAATTACAAGGTCACAGGGCGAGTTTTTCCCACAGGGATTTGCGTGAGATGTTCAGGCGCTGGGCAGCCGCAGTACGATTTCCTCCTTCTTCGTTCAGGACCCGGGTAATAAAACGCAGTTCAAAATCGCGGATGGCTTCGCGCAACGGCAGGTCGGTACGAAAGCACTGGATGATGTCACCACTGGTGCCACCGGATTGACGCAAGGGTTCCGGCAACATGCCGGGAGTAATCTCTTTGCCGGGGGCGAGAACCTGCAGTCGTTCAATCAGGTTTTCCAGCTCGCGTACATTGCCGGGCAGGGGGCAGTTCTGCAGCCGATCGTAGGTTTCGATGCTGAGCTGAATCGGCTCTTTGTTGTAGCGGGAGGCATACTTGTCAATAAAATGAGAGACCAGCAATGGGATGTCTTCGCGCCGTTGACGCAAGGGGGGCAGATGCAGCGGAACCACATTGAGACGGTAGTAAAAATCCTCGCGGATACTGCCCTCGTCGCGCAACTCGGCCAGGTTGCGGTGGGTGGCTGCGATAAGGCGGAAATCGACCTTGATCGGTTTTTCACTGCCCAGGCGGCGGATTGCGCCGTCCTGCAGCACCCTCAGCAACTTGACCTGCATCGACTGGGGGATCTCTCCGACTTCATCGAGGAACAGGGTGCCGCCGTGGGCCTGCTCCAGGTAGCCGCGGCGTACCTGATCGGCCCCGGTAAAAGCTCCCTTTTCTGTTCCAAACAGTTCTGATTCCAGCAGGGTTTCGGGTATCGCACCACAGTTAACCTTGACCAGAGGTTTGCCGCGCCGCAAACTGACCTGATGAATGAAATCAGCGGCCAGTTCCTTGCCGGTCCCGCTTTCACCCTGGATCAGAATAGTGACATCGGTGGCGGCGGCAGTTTGCGCGGCGGTCAAAAATTTCCGCAACGCCTGGCTGTCGCCGATCAACCCCGATGGTTGCTCACGGCGGCGTAGATCGCGGTTTTCAGCTTCTATCTGCTGGAGATGAAACAGGCGTTTGAGCTTAAGTAATAACAGTTCGGTTCTAAAGGGCTTGGCCAGGTAGTCGTGAGCCCCTTGCTTGAGGGCATCGACGGCCGCTTCGACGGTTGCCTCGCCGGTCATCATCAGGATCGTACAGTCAGGTTGCTGATTGAGAATGAGCTCCAGCAGCGACATGCCGCTGACATCGGGAAGGCGAATGTCGATCAGGGCCACCGGGAATTTGTGTTGTGCCAGCGCGTCCACCGCCTGCTGACCGTCCTTGGCGGGAATCACATCGTAATCATTATCGCAGAGAACTTCGGTGAGCATCTCAAGATGGACCGTATCGTCCTCCACCAGTAAAATCGTTTTATTCATCAGTTGCGTCCGCAGGTTTTGTGCAGGGAATCGACAGGGTAAAGACCGTGCGCTCCCCGATCCGTTGATAGTCAAGGGTGCCACCGTGGTTTTCGGCAATGCCTCTAGAAATAGCAAGACCCATGCCGGAACCTTTTCCTGCTTCCTTGGTGGTAAAGAAGGGGGTGAAGATTTCATTGATAATACCGTCAGGAATAGCTGGTCCGGTATTTTCCACCCGCAGCAGATAGCTGCTGTTTTGCCACTCAGCCATCAGCCTGACTTCACCATTGGCACAAATGGCATTGGTGCAGGTAGCATCAATCGCATTCAGTACCAGATTGAGTACGACCTGGTGAATTTTGTCACGGTCAAGGAAAAGCGTCGTTGGTGGACAGTGGTTTTCGGTGATAAAGCGGCAATTGATTCCTTTGACTGCCATACGCGAAAACACCGCCAGATCTTCAAAAAAGCTGTCACTGTTAACCGGTTTGGGGTTGATGGTGCCGACGCGAGACAGGTCGGAGAGCTGTCCGACAATTCTGCCGATGCGCTCGATGCTCTGGCGGACCAGTCCAACATAGCGCTCGGTCGCTGGGCTCCCTTTCTGTTCGATCTGATAAAGAGCTCCTTCGATGCCGGCCAGGGGGTTGTTGACTTCGTGGGCTACTCCGGAAACGATTCGACCGATAGCAGCGATCCGTTCGTTTTCGAGCATCCGGTTCATTGAGGTGATACGCTCAGCTTCGCTGCGATTGAGACGTTCGAGCATGGCACTGAAACTTTTTTGCAACAGGCCGATTTCGTCATTACGATATGCATTGATGGTGAGGTTGGCGGGATCTTTGCCGACATTCTCCATGCTCTCGGTCAAAGCCTGAATCGGTCTGGCCAGCCAGGTGCCGATAATCCAGTAAATCAACAGGGCGCCGATGGAAAAAAGCCCGGAAAAAAGAAAAATTTGTTGTTCCAGCCGCCCGATTGCCGCATAGGCCGGTTCCATGGAAACTCCGACGCGTAAGCACCCCCAGCGTTTGCCGGCTATCGCCAGAGGCATTGCCAGGTCGGCAACCCTCTCTTTCTCCACCAGGATGTCGGTCTGGATAAAACTGTCTGCAGTAAGGGCAGCGCGACTTAAGGGGTCATCATAGATGGTGCCGAATTCGGCAAGCCGGTTATGGGCAAGGACCCGCCCATTTTCGTCCAGAACGAAGGCATAGCGAATCTTAAGGCGCGGTGTTGACATGATTTCACTGACAAAATTGTCCAACAGCCCTCCTTCACTAATAATGCCGAGTTCCTCGTAAAGCAGGGCGTTGATCACGGGAATCGCCATGGTAGTGACGAGTATCTCTCCTTCACGGGTGAGGGTTTCCAGCAAAGACGAGCGCTCACGCTGCCAGGTCCAGCCACCCCAGATGGCCGATGAACCGAGGGTCAGGATGACGGCGACAACCATAAAGCGGACGCGCAGACTGAAAAAGGGGAGTTGGCGCGGCATCAGTGACATCCGAATCCACAGCCGGTTTTGTTGTTACTGGTAAGATCAAAAATCAATTGATAGTCGTCAATGGCGGCGGGGACAAAGCCGTGGGAAAATTCAGGATCCCAGCGGATCAGCTCACGCCCGATGCGCGGGTCATCAGGATCGATTGCCAGTAATGCTATTTTCAGGGCAGTCACTAGCTCTTCCGGCGCATCTTTACGCACAACGATAGGAACCGATGGAATCGGGTCGGAGATGGAGAGGAAGCGCAGACCGTGCTCACGGTAGCGCAGGGCCACCACGTCCTTGACTGCACCAGCGTCAACATTGCCTTTGAGCACCGCCTTAGCAACGGCATCGTGGGACTCAAGATGCCGGTAAGATGAAAAATCATCCAGCTCAATACCATGAAGCTTGAGGTGATGATAGGGTATCAGTTTGCCTGAGGTGGAATGATAATCGCCAAAAGCGAAGAGTTTCCCTTTGAGTTTCTCCAAAGATTGGATCGGGCTGTCCTCCCGGACAATGATATAACTATGATAGTATGCTTCCTGCTCTGCGTTGAGGGGTTTGAGGATAGGTTCCGCTCCAAACTTCTGATGGGCTTCAGCAAAAGTGACATCCCCGAGGGAGGCCACGGGAGTTGTTCCGTTTTGCAGGAACTCGACAGCCTCGTGATAATTGCGTGACAGTTTCAGTTCAAAGCGGTAAGGGGTATTGGCGGTCAGATAATCCATCATCGGCTGGTAGGAACGATACATAATAATCGGATTGTAACGGGGGATAACGCCAAAGTGAATGACCGGTTTGTCCTCAGCCGTGAGCCTGGGCGGCAGTATTGCCAGAAGAAAGATCATGAGTAATAGTAGAAGTCTCATGTGCGCATATCCTTTATGGCCAGCATTTTAACCTTTACGTTTTTTCTATCATTAACACTGGTGGTTTGATATGAAAAGTTGTTTTCCTCTGATGACGACAGTCCTTGAATGCCTTCAGGCAACCTGAAAAGACACGGATGACCGAGCCCTATCACTGGTTTATATTCTATTTTTTCCTGGGTGTGTTGTTAGGAACAGCACTTTACCGCAGTGATTTTTGTTTGGCGGGAATCCTGCGCGATTTTTTTCTTTTCAGGGACAGTAC
>JAWOFG010000220.1:0-7044 GCA_046482365.1 Pelovirga sp.
CGATCGGTTCAGCAACTTCCGACGGCTGGGCGAAGCTGTGGAGCCGGGCCATGAGCGCAAACGGATCGAGAAAACCTTTACTCCGGGCCATGCGGCTAACAAAAAAGCGCCATGGCAACCACTTGAACAAACTCATAACGAAACCTCCTCACTATTGTCATCATCCATATACTTCCCCAGGGCACGACGAGCAAGGTGGTTAAAATAGAAAACCGCGATGACGGTTGCTGCAAACCCAATCACATAAACAAACCATCCTAGAGCAGAGCGTTCCAGGTCCCCGGCTGCCAGCGCGTTGAGGTCGACAGCGATGGAACCAAGGTAGACATTATGAACAGAAAAAGGGACAAAACCGAGCAGCGAACCGGTGACAAATCCGCGTAATGAAAATGACGTCAGGCCGAAAAAATAGTTGGAAATTTTACTCGGAAAAAAAGGAATCAGGCGAGTCAACAGAACGATTTTACCCCCTTGAGGTGTGAGTTCGTCGTTTAACAGCCGTAATTTGGCACGAGATAAAACAAAGGATCGCGCTCGGGGTCCAAACAGGTAGCGTGCAATCAAAAATGCGATGGTTGATCCCAGGGTGGTCCCGACGACGACATAGATAGAACCTTCGACCACCCCAAAAACCAGGCCGGCGCCGGTGGTCAGGAGCACCCCGGGCAGCAACAACACGACCACTGTTGCCATGATCACAATAAACAGCAGCGCTGCCCATGCCCCTTTCGTATCGACCCAGCGCAGTAACTCGAGCAGTTGTTGATGAAGATCAAAATAAATCATCAGCGCCAGTAGTAGTGCAACGAACAGCACACTAACGGCGATCGCCAACAAAGGAGATCTTCCAAGCATGACATTACTAGCGGGTGATTCTTTTTTCATGACAATTTCCGGAGCCTCCTTTTACCAAAAAAAGCCTATCATCATTTGCCTGGATATCAATTCGTTCAGCTTTATCCACCTGATCGATCATATCGATTTTCCGACAAAACCGGTTAGTCGTACAACTGTGCTACCAGCGGTAAGTGATCGGATGCCTTACGGGTCAGCGGATTGCACGGCACACTTAATTGCTCCAGTTTCTCTATGGGACTAACCCAGATTCGGTCGAGGGCGAACATCGGCCAGCGAGCTGGAAAAGTGCGCAGAGAAGGTGTAACTGAAAAATGCCGGTGCAACCATCGCAGCGGGCGTCCCCATAAAAACCATTCGTTAAGATCACCAAGCAGCACCTTGGTATGTTCCCCCGAAGACGCCTGTAGACGCTGCAGCAAGGCATGAATCTGGGCACGTCGTTCAGCGGGTCGTAAACCCAGATGGGTTGCTATTACTTCAAGCTTTTGCCCGTGGTTGTCCAACAGAACGTGCAGCGCCCCGCGTGGCTCTCTGCCAGTGACACTGAGGTCAAGACGCTCGATGGAGAGCACCGGTAAAGCGGTCAACAGAGCATTGCCATAGTGACCGCCGGTGCGGGTCATGGTCATACCATGTAGAGCCTGCCAGGGCTTGCCGGCGCAAAGACGGTCGAGCAGACCGGGATCCCGATGCAGTAATTCGACCTCCTGCAGCGCGATGATGTGAGCATCCAGGGTATCCAGAACGTCCTTGATTCTCCCCGGATCATAGAACCCGGCACGCCCGTAACAACGATGGATATTGTAACTGACCAGACGTAGCGGCATTGGTGGTTGTATGCTCCCTTGTCAGACGTGATTCTTGCTGTTTTCTGCACTAACCGACAGGTGAAACAGCCGTGATGACCTTTTTATTGTTTTCGTTGCCAGCTCTGATTGTGCTTTTTATATTTTTCCTTGACCGCCGCCCAGGCAACTTTATGTGCAACTTCTTCACGTGAATCGTCTCCCCTTCTATCCTCTTCATCCTGGTACTGATCCCAGGCATTGTTAAAAGCTGCCTGATAAATTTCCTGGGCAGGTTGCGGCAATGCCTGTCTGACCGACTCTGGCAACTCCTTCAATGATTCATACGGCATGGGCTCCTCCTATTGAAATCGCTTTACTAGATACATAAGCGTAAAGCTCTATTAATTATACCCGATGCGGACAGTGGATAAAGGTCGATACCTGATTTTTTTCTGTACTTGTTGTCAAAGAGGAGCCTGTTGTGGATTGGCAGATGTCTGTGGCTGTTTGATTGTCTACATGCTAAACTCTGAGCATTGCTTCGCTCATAAGGGGGCGCTGCTCAAATTGTTTTTTTTGATCTTCTGTTGATGATCGATCCGGAGGCGTTAAAAAGTGCCTGATGCTGGTACCGGGAATCCTGCTGAAAAAAAAAGTTCCCTGTTCACTGATGCCGTTGCGGGAGGGTTTCCCAGTCCGGCAACCGACTACTGCGAGTCGCGACTGGACTTAAATGAATTTTGCGTCCAACATCCGGCGGCAACCTTTTTTGTCCGGGCGGCGGGAGATTCGATGCGCGAGGCCGGGATATTTCCCGGCGACATCGTCATTGTCGATCGAGCACTGGAGGCGAAACATGGTGACATTATCGTTGTCGCCGTCAACGGTGAACTGACCATCAAAAAACTTCAGACCCGCCCTTCCCTGCGCCTGGTTGCGATGAACAACAACTATCCGCCCATCTCCATCCCCGAAGAGACCGACCTTGAGGTCTTCGGCGTGGCTATTCATGTTATTCACTCCCTGCGCAACCTGTAGATATCCTGATGTACGCCCTCGTCGATTGTAATAATTTCTATGTCAGCTGTGAGCGCCTGTTCAATCCGGCCCTCAACCATCTGCCGGTGGTGGTTCTTTCCAACAATGATGGCTGCGTTGTCGCCCGCAGCCCGGAAGCCAAAGCCTTAGGGATCAAGATGGCGGTGCCGGCCTTTCAGATTGAAGAGCTGATCAAAAAACACCGGATCCGCGTCTACTCTTCCAACTATGCCCTCTATGGCGACATTTCTTCCCGGGTAATGGCAACCCTTGAATCTCTCGCCCCGCAGATTGAAGTGTATTCCATTGATGAGGCGTTTCTTGATTTAAGCGGATTTGGACAACCCGGCTCTCTGGCCGAGTACGGTCATCATGTCCGCAAGACGATTAAGCAGCATATCGGGGTGCCGGTATGTGTCGGTATTGCCCCGACCAAAACCCTGGCAAAACTGGCCAACCACGGTGCCAAATCCTATCCTGGTGCCGGCGGGGTGGTTGACCTCAGCGCCAAAGAGCGTCAACAGAAACTGATGTCACTTGTTGATGTCGCAGAGATCTGGGGTATCGGACGCAAAACCGCCGAGAAACTCCGGCGCCATGGGATCAAAACCGCATTCCAGCTGTCACAACTGGATCTGCAGCGCGCACAGCGCATAGCTAATGTCAGCATGGTTAAAACCATCAATGAACTCAATGGGGTGATTCGATATTCCTTTGACGACATACCCGAGGTCCGCAAACAGCTGATCTGTTCGCGATCATTCGCTCAACGCATGACGGCTTACGACTCTCTACGTCAGACAATCTGTGAGTTTGCTGCGCGCGCCGCAGAGAAGCTACGAGGGGAGCAATTAGCTTGCCGTATTGTCCAGGTTTTTATTCGCACCAGTCAGTTTAACAGCAACGATCCCAGTTACAGCAACTGCGCCACCACCAGACTTTCAGCACCGGCAGCTGATACCCGGACGATTGTCAAAAGTGCGACCGACCTGTTTGACTCGATCTGGAAGGAAGGCTATCGCTATGCCAAATCAGGGGTGATGCTGGGTGATTTTTGTGACCCACGAAGCTTGCAACAGGATCTGTTTGCTGATCCTGCAGTTGCTGAAGACAGTGCCCGGTTGATGGCTGTCATTGATCAGATCAATCTCTCCAGTAAAAGCAAAGTCTGGTTCGCCGGGCAACGCCCCTATGAAGACTGGTTTATGAAACGAGCGAACCTCTCTCCGGCCTACACCACCCGCTGGAGCGACCTGCCGCTGGTAAAGTAGTGTTTTGCGCAGCTCGCTCCAGCGATGGAGGAATAATGATTCTCCTGGTTTCTAAATAAAGTGCAATTGTCGTTTTTGCTTGTTATGCTATATGGGTGGCTTTTCCTTGCCGCTTTGCAGTCATAAAAAACACTTAAAAAGCAGGTCGATGCAGGTTGGTTTCAGAAGGGTAGCGCTATGACAAAAAAGGCCGATAGCTCATCCGATCAAGAAAAACAAGCGCCGGAATCAAACGAAAAACAAAGCAGGTCAAACAAAAGTTCAAAGCAACGTCCCTGCCCCGTTGTCGCCATCGGAGCGTCCGCTGGAGGCTTTCATGCCGTGAAGGATCTGCTCTCCCATTTGCCGGCTGAGACCGGTATAGCGCTGGTGTTACTCCAGCATTTAAAAGCAGAATACGACAGTAATCTCCCCGGTCTGCTGGGCAAAGCAACATCACTCCCCGTTGCTATGGCGGAAGATAATACTCCGGTTAAGCCCAACCAGGTCTATATCCTGCCGCCGGGACAGATTATGGAGATTAAAAACCGCCATCTGCATCTTTCCCCACGCACTGCCCAGGCGGGAAGATTTCGCCCGATAGATCATTTTTTCACCTCCCTGGCTAAAGACTGCAAAGAAGAAGCGCTGGTCGTCATCCTCTCAGGATCCGGCTCCGATGGTTCGGCCGGACTGCGGGACATCAAGGCCGAAGGGGGAATTGTCCTGGCCCAGGATGAGGCCTCTGCGGAATTTCCGGAAATGCCCCGGCACGCCATGCAAACCGGACTGGTCGATTTCACCCTTTCTCCTGAACAAATCGCCGCAAAGCTTGAAGAACTCTGCCGTCATCCGCATTTGCGTCGAGCAGCCATGGTCTCTGAAGGAGATACCGAGACGCTGAAGCCTGAAACCTTCTCCCCTATTCTCAAGTGTTTGCAGAAGGCCGGAGTTGATTTTACCCAGTACAAGCAAAGCACCGTAGGACGGCGGATTACCAGGCGAATGGCCCTGCACAGAATAGAAAAACCGGAGAAATACGCTGACTTCATCAGCGAACATCCCGAAGAAATTACCGCCCTCAAAGAGGATATGCTGATCAAGGTCACATCCTTCTTCCGCGATCCGGAGGTATTTGAGGTGTTGAAGCAAGAAGTCTTCCCGCAGATCATTTCAAAAAAGGAGGACAGTCAGTCGGTCCGCATCTGGGTGCCCGGCTGTGCTACCGGCGAGGAAGCTTATTCGATCGCCATCAGCCTGCTCGATTTCATGGACGAAAAAGGGCTGAATTTGCCGATGCAGATTTTTGGAACCGACCTGAGCGAGGCGGCTATCAATAAAGCCCGCAAGGGAATTTATTCGGCAACGGAAGTCAATTCTATCTCGGCGGATCAGTTAAGTCGCTACTTCAGCAAATCTGAATCAGACTATCAGATCAAGAAAAGCCTGCGTGAGCACTGTATATTTGCCCAACAGGACTTTACCCGCGATCCACCGTTCTCCCGGATTGACCTGATCAGCTGTCGTAATGTACTGATTTACCTTGGTCCTGAATTACAGAAGAAAGTCATGTCAATTTTCCATTACGCCCTTGCCCCGGAAGGGTTTCTGCTCTTGGGATCGTCGGAAAGCATTGGTCAATTTGACAGCTTATTTCGCAGCCTTGACAAGAAACAGCGGATATACACGAAAATTAAAAAAGCGAAAAAAGAGCCTCTTTCCTTCATACCCAAACATCCTCCGGTTCACGCCGGGGAGTCAAATAACAAAAAAAACGAAGCTGTTCAGCCTGAAGAAGCGATGGATGTACAAAGTGAAACAGATCGAATCCTGCTGCAAAAATATCAACCCTCAGCGGTAGCGGTCGATTCCTCCATGAATATCCTCCATTTCCGGGGAGAGACCAGTCTTTTTCTTGAGCACCTCCCCGGCAAGGCCTCTTTGAATCTGATAAAAATGATCAAGAACTCCCTGCGCATGGATCTACGGACCCTTATCCACAGAGCTCAGCAGGAAAAAACCTCCCAAAGAAAAAGTAACCTTCAGCTGTTGAGCGCTGACGGACCGCACACAATAAGTCTGGAGGTCACCCCCTTTTCTGCCGGCAACACGGAAGAATGCTTTCTCATCCAGTTCGAGCAGAAACCTGAAGATCAAACACTATCAACTACCATGCCTGAAGCGGGAGATGATACCTCGCCAAGTGAGATCGAACGCCTGAAACATGATCTTTTGGCCAGCCATGAATACGCCCAGAGCTTGATTGAAGAAAAAGAAACGGCACTGGAGGAGCTCAAAGCGGCCAATGAAGAAATCCTCTCCAGCAATGAGGAACTGCAGAGTATTAATGAAGAACTGGAAACCGCCAAAGAGGAACTGGAGTCGTCCAATGAGGAATTGGTGACCGTCAATCAGGAACTACAGGGACGAAATGAAGAGCTAAGTCGGTCCCATGACGATCTTCAGAACCTGATCCTGAGCGCCGAGATTCCGTTTATCGTCGTCAATCGGGATCTCCATATCCAGCGCTGCAGCCCCCGGGCAGAGGCCATCTTCAACGTACGGACGGACGATATCGGTCGGCCTCTCGGCGAAATTCGCCCGACCTTTGAGGTCGCCGGCCTGGAAGAGCTTATCCATGATGTCATCGAATCAGACCGTAGCGTCGAGCGGGAAATCCCCGACCGGTCGGGGCGATGGAACCTGTTGCGCGTCCGCCCTTATACAACGGGAGAACAAGAGATCAGTGGGGCGGTCATTACCCTTATCGATATTGATCGTCTCAAACGCAGCCATGAAGAAATTGAGAAGGCTCACAAGCATGCTCTACGCATCGTCGACACAATCAAGGAGCCACTGTTGGTCCTGAGTCCTGACCTTCACATCCTGACGGCCAATCCGTCGTTCTATGAGCGTTTCCAGGTACGACCGCAAGAGACCGAAGGCCAACTGATCTATCAGCTCGGTGCGGGGCAATGGGACCACCAGGAATTGCGTACATTGCTGGAAGAAATCCTGCCGAAAAGCGCGAAAATGGATAATTTTCTGGTGCAATTTGACTTTCCTCGTCTCGGGCCACGCTCGATGCTTCTTTCTGCGCGAAAGATGTC
>JAWOFG010000045.1:0-11724 GCA_046482365.1 Pelovirga sp.
CACTAACTGGTTTACCTGCCTGGAAGTCCCTGCAGCAGCACTTTGAAGCCATGGAAACCATCCATTTAGGCAAGCTGTTTGCGAATGACCCTGATCGTTGTCGACGTTTTTCTTTTCGTCTGGGTAGCACCTTGTTCGACTTTTCCAAGCACCGTATGACTAACAGAACCCTTGAACTGCTGCTTGATCTCGCCCAACAGTGTTCCCTGCAAGATAAAATCAGGGCCATGTTCCGCGGTGACATCATCAATACCACTGAAAATCGCGCCGTTCTCCATACCGCACTTCGCAATCGAAGAAACCGACCGGTACTGGTCGATGGCAAGGATGTCATGCCGGAGATCAACCGGGTGCTTGCTCAGATGCGGGCCTTCAGCGACCAGGTACGTAATGGTCAATGGCGCGGTGCAACCGGTAAACCGATATGCGACATTGTCAATATCGGCATTGGCGGTTCCGACCTGGGTCCCTTGATGGTGACGGAAGCCCTGAAACCTTACCGGCATGAGCGCCTCAAGGTTCATTTTGTTTCCAATGTCGATGCCACCCACCTGTGCGACACCTTACGTGAGCTGAACCCTGAAACGACCCTGTTTCTTATTGCTTCTAAAACTTTTACGACCCAGGAAACCATGACCAATGCTCATTCAGCGCGCCGCTGGCTGGTGGAGCAGCTTGCAGACGAAAGCGCGGTTGCCAGGCATTTTGTCGCCATTTCGACCAACCGCGATAAGGTCTGCGACTTTGGCATTGACCCTGCCAATATGTTTGTTTTCTGGGATTGGGTCGGTGGTCGCTATTCCCTCTGGTCAGCCATTGGCCTTTCCATCGCCCTGTCCATCGGCATGGATCATTTTGACGAGTTGCTTGAAGGGGCCCATCTGGCCGATGAACACTTCAGGACACAGCCCTTTGACAAGAATATTCCGGTTTTGATGGGGCTGATCGGGATCTGGTATAACAATTTTTTTGGTGCTGACTCCCTGGCGATCCTCCCCTACGACCAATCACTCCACCGCTTTGCGGCCTATCTGCAACAAGCTGATATGGAAAGCAACGGCAAATCCGTGACCTTAAGCGGCGAACCCGTCGATTATTCCACCGGGCCGATTATCTGGGGTGAACCGGGAACCAACGGCCAGCATGCTTTTTATCAACTGATCCACCAGGGCACGAAACTGATCCCCAGTGATTTCATTGCTGCGATCAAGAGCCATCATCCTCTGGGCGACCATCAGCAATTATTGTTATCCAACTTTATTGCTCAGCCTGAAGCCCTGATGCGTGGAAAAACCCAAAGCGAAGCTTTGCAGGAACTAGAAGCTGAAGGGCACAGCGATGAAGAAATCAAGCTACTGCTCCCCCACAAGGTTTTCCCCGGCAACCGCCCCAGCACAGCAATCCTGATGGATCAACTGACGCCCCATGCCCTGGGTAGCCTGATAGCAAGTTACGAGCATAAAATATTTGCTCAGGGGGCAATCTGGAATCTTAATTCTTTTGATCAATGGGGAGTTGAACTGGGCAAGAAACTGGCAAAATCAACCTTGCAGGATTTGACTACAGCAGGACCGGCAACCAGTCATGACAGTTCGACAAATGCACTAATTAATGCATGTAAGGCCTTAAATTAGAGAGTTACCGTTCAAATTAATTGTTTTTTCAATAAACACAAATATCATGATTTTTGAAAACTACTTTTTCCTGTAGCCTGAAGCTGTTTTTTGTTGCTTTTTGGTTACTCCTGTTTTCTTTTTGCGTCCCTCTTCCCTGTTGCTGTCGGAAGTCACCAACGGGCTAAAATCAATCCGCCGCCGGACCGTATCGACCCGCTCCAGTTTGACCTCCAAAGCCATTCCGACGCGAAACTCTTGGCGGCTGCGCTCACCCGTCAAGGTCAGGGTGGTTGGATCATAATGGTAAAAGTCACCGGTCAGGGAACGTACATGCACCAGACCTTCTATCAGGCTTTCATCCAGTTCAACAAAAAATCCAAATTCCGTTACCGAAGAAATGACCCCGGCAAAGGTTTCGCCCACCCGGTCTTCCATCAACTGGCAACGGCGTAAGTCACCCAGATCACGTTCTGCCTCCATCGCCCTGCGTTCGCGAGCGGAACATTCGTTTCCCAGGGTCTCCAGCGCCGCATTCCCCGGCGTGCTGCTTTTTGCTGCACCAGCTAATGCCTGTTTAAGTACACGATGTACCAGCAGATCGGGGTAACGCCTGATTGGTGAAGTAAAATGGCAATACTCTTCGGCCGCCAGCCCGAAATGCCCTTCATTGTAAGGGGAGTAAACTGCCTGTTGCAAACTGCGCAGCAACTGCTCGCTGATCAGCCGACCTTCCGGCCGATCAGCGACTTCGGTAAGTAATGCCTGCAATGACTGATGAAGATTTTTACCCAGCACCAACCCATGGCCACAGCTGGCGGCAAGCTGTTGCAATTCTTCCAGTTTGGCTTCGTCCGGGGCGCCGTGCACACGATAGAGAAATGGCCAATCCTGCGCCCCGAGATAATGAGCGACGGCTTCGTTAGCCGCGAGCATGAGATCCTCGATCAGGTGATGGGCAATATTGCGCTCAACCTTGACCAGTTCCAGCGGACGACCGTTGTCATCAACACGAATTTCAACTTCGGGCAAATCCAGATTCAAGCTGCCACGCTGATAACGCATCTGCGCCAGGATTTTTGCCAGGTCCGCCATTTGTTGCAGTGATTCCTGAATGTGAGCCGGTATCGCCTGTCCGTCGTCGCCTTCGAGGCAGGCGGCAACCTGGGTATAGGTCAGGCGGGCGTGACTGTTCATCACGGCCGGGTAAAATCTTGCTGCCAGGTTTTTACCTGTGGAACTAATCAGCAACTCGGCAGTCATGACCAGACGGTCAACCCCCGGATTAAGGGAGCAAATGCCGTTACTTAACGCCTCGGGCAGCATCGGCACAACAAAACCGGGAAAGTAAACACTGGTGCCACGCTCACGAGCATCAACATCGATAGCTCCTGTGACCGGCACATAATGGCCAACATCAGCGATACAGACCCATAAACGATAGTTACCATCTGCCTGCAGCTCAACGCATACCGCGTCATCAAAATCCCGCGCGGTCTCGCCATCAATGGTCACCAGAGGCAATTGGCGCAGATCGACGCGGCCGGACAGATCATTATCGTCGACCTGAGCAGGCACTTCGGCAACAGCGGCCAGGGTTTCAGCGGAAAAAACGTCGGGGATTTTTTTGCTGCGCAAGACACTGATCACATCCGTATAAGGATCACCCGGACGCCCCAGACGCTCAACAATTTTCCCCCGCGCGGCGGTTCCCTGCTCGCCATACTGTTCAATCAGGACCTCAACCAGATCACCATCCCGGCAGCCCGTTGCCTGATCAACCTGCACTGCCGGTCCAGCCTGGCGATCTTGCGGCACAACCAGGCCACCGCTACGGCTGAGCTGCAGTACCCCGAGCACATGAGATCGGGCCCGTTCCAGGATCGCGCTAATCATCCCAAACTGTCGCCGATCATGGGTTGATCGCCGAAGCTCTACCTGCACCCGATCGCCCTCCAGCGCCGATCCCACATACTGAGCCGGAATAAATATATCCTCGCGACCGTCGACATGAACAAAACCGTATTCCCGCTCGGTCCGCTTAAAAATCCCCTCAACTGCCGCTCTGTCAGCATTCAAACGGTAAACTCCTCGCCGCTGTTCAAGTTGGCCTGTTGCCGTCATCTGGTTGAGGACACGGGTTAGTTCTTTGCGCTGCGACCCGCGCAAATCAAGAAGGGCCGCTATGGAACGACGATCATATTTTTTGCCCCCGGCCAGCACTGCAACAATACGCTCGGTAAGATCTCTCAATGGGATACTCCATGGTGGCACGGGCACTGCTGGTAAAAACTGACACCCGCAAAAGAAAAGAACATGTTACGACAACCTAAATAATAACAAAAAATTAGCTCCTTATCTGTATAGCACGGATAAAACCCTTAATGCTCCGTCATTATTTAACGGTTGTTCACCGTGGTTTTTAGTGATATTTTGAATATCATTGCAGGAAGTAATTGACATTTTATATATTACTCATTATGTTTTGTTTTAACGTTTTTAGGAATTAATCCTAGAAAGGAGTCAACAATGAGTGAGTCTCAGGGAGCCGGATGTACTCGGCCAACTGCAGGTGGTGCTGTTCCTGCTGAAGCAGCTGTCAGTAGCGAACCGGTGCCACCTCAAACCGCTAAAAAGGAGCAAAAAATGATTCATGTGGGAGAAAAGGCGCCGGACTTTATTGCCCCGGCCTACCATCAGGGGAAATTTGTTGATCAGGTCAAACTTTCAGACTATGCCGGCAAGTGGGTCTTACTGTGTTTTTACCCCGGTGACTTCACCTTTGTCTGAGCGACCGAGATCTCGGCAGTTGCCGGGAAATACGCTGAATTTCAAAAGCTTGGAGCAGAAATCCTGTCGGTCAGCATTGACAGCATGTTTACTCATAAAATCTGGTGCGATCAGGAATTAGGCAAAATGGTTGAAGGGGGCATCCCCTTCCCGATGCTCTCTGACGCTGGTGGCGATCTTGGTAAACTCTACGGAGTGTACAACGAAAACGCCAAAGTCGAAAATCGTGGGCGCTTCATCATTGACCCCGATGGTATCATTCAGGGTTATGAAGTCTTGACCCCACCGGTTGGCCGCAATGTTAACGAAACCCTGCGCCAATTGCAGGCCTTCCAACACGTCCGCAAGACCGGCGGTGCCGAGGCCACCCCTTCCGGCTGGCGTCCGGGTAAACCGACCCTCAAGCCGGGGATTGATCTGGTCGGCAACGTCTGGAAAGAGTGGAAAATCAGCATGGCTGACGATTAATCTGTCCACCGTTATTACCCTTTGACACACCTGTAGCCCTGCCTTATCTTAAAAGGCAGGGCTGCTTTATTTTATCCGGAGACAGGATGCTCACCTTAGTGGCGCTGGCCATTTTCACCACTCACGTATTGATCGCGAGGGAACTGCTTTTCGCAGCCCGTCATCTTATTCGTCTGGAGCAGATCACATCCATCGCTCCGCAACAACTTCCCTCCCTGTCGATCATCGTTGCCGCGCGCAATGAAGAAGATAAGATGGAAACGGCGCTGACATCTTTACTACATATTGAATACCCTGAACTGGAGATAATCGTCGTCAATGATCGCTCTACCGACGGAACGGCAGAGATCCTTACCCGACTGGTGGCGACCCATGAACGACTAAAAGAACTTACCATTGATCTGCTGCCATCAGGGTGGCTCGGTAAAAATCATGCCCTCTGGCAAGGTAGCCGGATGGCTACCGGCCAGCTGCTGCTTTTCACCGATGCTGACATTGTCATGGCACCACAGACCCTGCAAAAAGCAGTCAGCCTGCTGCAACAACAAGGCATTGATCATCTGGCGGTCAGCCCTGACCTGAAAATGCCCGGGGTGTTGCTCAACCTGATGGCTTCCTGCTTTGGTTTCTTTTTTGGGCTCTATACCCGCCCCTGGCGAGTGGCTGATTCCCGTAACCGCTATCACATCGGGGTTGGTGCCTTTAATCTGGTCCGTGCTGCTGTTTATCGCCAGGTTGATGGACATCGTCACATCCGGCTACGCCCAGATGATGATCTGAAACTTGGTAAAATCATCAAAGATGCAGGTTTTCGCCAGCAATTTGCCTATGGCCACAACCTGATTGAGGTGCAATGGTATAGCAGTGTCAAAGAAATGATTGTTGGTCTGGAAAAAAATCTCTTTGCCGGCAACGATTACCGGATCACAGCCACCCTTGGTGGCCTGGCGGCAGCGTTGATCTTGTTTGTTTACCCCTATGTGGCTCTGATCTTAACCAGCAGCACGACATGGTTGTTATCTTTGGCCAGCGTAACAACACTCAGCCTGGTGCTCATCACAAGCGCCCGACGTTTCAACACTACCCTCTGGCTACTGATCGGCTTTCCCCTGGCGGTTTTGCTGCTTTGTATTATTCTGGTGCGGACGATGACACTGAACCTGCTGCAGGGTGGAATCTATTGGCGCGGCACATTTTACTCCTTGACCGAATTACGTAAAAATCGCGTGTAAATCGAAAGCTCCCCATGAGCGCTGAATTACTGTTGATTATTGCAGCTTTTTTCACCTCGACCCTGACCGCGGTTGTTGGTCTTGGTGGCGGCTTGTTACTGCTGGCGCTCATGACCATGATTCTTCCCCCGTTTGCAGTCATTCCGGTTCATGGCATGGTACAACTGTGCAGTAACCTGAGTCGCGCCTGGTTTGGCCGTAGCGAACTGGTGCTCGGCCTGCTGGTTCCTTTCGTTATGGGGGTGATTCTCGGGGGAATATGTGGATTGCCGGTTTTACAGTCGTTTCCGGCAACCGCCCTGCCCCTGCCTCTGGGACTGTTTATCCTCCTGCTGACCTGGCTCCCGCAGGGTCGCGCCACCATCAAATTACCGGGCAAGTTTTTTACCCTGGGACTGGTCAACGGCTTTATTACCTTGTTTGTCGGCGCCACCGGTCCTTTAAATATGCCGGTATTGCTGCGCCACGGCCTTAACAGCAGTCAAGCGGTCGCCACCATGGCCGCCCTGATGACCTCCGTACATCTGGTGAAAATTGCCGTCTTTGGCCTGCTGGGTTTTACCTTTGCTTCCTACCTCCCCCTCATTACCGGAATGGTGGTAGCTGTAACTTCCGGGTCTTGGTTCGGCACCAGAATACGTCGTCGCGCCCCCGGAGATTTTCTGCGTTGGTTGATTAAATTTCTGTTGACGGTGCTGGCGCTGCGAATGATCTGGATGGCGCTGTGATTGGAAGACTCTTAAGTCCACGGAAAGCCCGGAAAAGCACGGAAAAATAAAGCCACCATTCCCAAAACCTATTACAACATCATGTTATATATCTTTTTGGTTTTTGTTCGTGTATTCCGTGTTTTCCGTGGATAATTGGTTTTCTAGGTTGATGCTTGTGTTCATTCAGGGGTGAGAGATGAGCGGCGCAACGGCCGATCCCCAACAATCACAACCTTCCTGCTCAACCATACCAATCCCGGCACCAGAAATCCCCAGATGATCGCCAATACCACTATCGACCATGGCAGCGGCAAACTAAACTCAGCTGCCCCGAACCGTCCGCCGGCTATATAAGCAGCCGGACCACCGATAGCTCCCAGCAACGCTGCAAGCCACAGGCGATTTTTTAACCACTCCAAACTGTGGTTGAAAACTGTGGCCAGGCCCATCCAGATACATCCCAGCCACCAGGGAATCGGAAAACGATCTTCGGCAAAGATAAAAAATCCGGACAGGCGCAAGGTTCCATCAATCAGAGCACCGATGAACAACACCAGAAAGACCAGAATCATATCGGTTTTCGGGATGGGAGTTAGATAAAAGTGAAGAATGATCAGCACCATCGCCAACCACGTCAGCGATTCCCCACCTATCACTGCAACGAACCAGATCAGCTGGTAAATGACGATATTCAGCAGCGGATTCATGATCTGGAGAGGGGCTTTAGATGGCCTGGGCGCGTTGCAGTCAGCTGCACGACGCTGATGCTTCTTTCGCGAAATCCAGCCTCACAATAGCAGAAATAAAAGCTCCACAAGCGCTTAAAACGTTCATCATATCCTTTTTGTTCAATTTTACTATAGTTATCTAAAAACCGAACCAACCATTCTTTTAAGGTTCTGGCGTAGTCCAGGCCAAAGTCTTCGATACTACGCACTACCATGTCGGTTTTTTCGCTCAACAGTTTCAACAAATGATGATTTGATAACAGGCAGCCGCCGGGAAAAATATGCTCCTGAATAAAATCGACACTGGTCAGATAGCGATGATAAAGCTGATCCTGGATAGTGATTGCCTGCAGCAACATCATACCGTCGGGTTTGAGCAGGCGCATACATTGCGCAAAAAACCGCGGTAGATAACGGTGGCCGACTGCTTCGATCATTTCGATACTGACCAGCTTGTCGTAGGTTCCTTCCAGATCGCGGTAATCCTGCTTCAACAGAGTGATGCGATCCTCCAACCCCGCAGCAGCGATTCTGCGGCCGGCCTCCTGGTACTGGGCATCGGAAATTGTGGTGGTGGTGACATGGCAACCGTAATGGCTTGCAGCATGGATGGCAAAGCCTCCCCAGCCACTGCCGATCTCGATCACTCGATCTTCCGGGCGCAGATCAAGGCGCCGGCAGATGTGGTCAAGCTTATAAACGGCGGCGTCTTCAAGACTGCTCTTAGCACTGGGATAGATTGCCGCTGAGTACATCATGGTCGGATCGAGAAAACTCTCGTACATCGAGTTGCCAAGATCATAGTGGGCAAGGATATTTTTTTTGGAGCCGGAGCGATTGTTACTCCGCAGCAGATGTTTCGCCCGCTGCCAGGGACGGGCCAGCCAGGCCCAGCGCTCTTCCAGCCGATCGAGAAGCTGGCTGTTGCGGGCGACAATGCGCATCAGAGTGGTCAAACAATCAGCATCCCAATCGCCGTCAACATAGGATTCCCCGGCACCAATCGACCCGCCAAATACCACTTTGGGATAAAAGGCCGGATCATTGACATGGATCCGGGCGTGGAAATCTGCGTCCTGGCCAAAGGTGAACTGCTGATCCCCTTCAATCAGGGTAATCCGGCCATAGTGTAGATGCTGCAACAGACGATGCAGTAAAGAGCGTGACCACGACTGAATCCTGGTGGCGGTACTGTTCCGGCCAACCACAAAGCGGGAATTAAGGGTAGATGAGATCATGACGACTCCTTTCGATACGGAACATAAGGAACTTTTTTCAGATATAATTTGAGCGCCTGCCAGTAAATTCCCGCCAGGGTTGACAGGGTCATCGCCGGCTTGCGGAGCAATTGCTGACGCACCGACGACAGGGTCAGGGGCCGGCGCTTGAGATTGATCAGCGCCCGGAACAGATGACCGCGTTCATCATCAACATCGATGACAATTTTTGCCTGCTCCAGCGGTGGTTCAATCTGCCAGCGGTAATGTTGATTGATCGGGTTGAAGGGTGACACATGAAACTGTTTGGGATTGTCGCGTTGACTGCACCCCGGCTCCAGCAGGTGGGCGTAATGATGGCGTTGATTCCAGGGAGTATTGGAGACTTCAGCAAGCATGTGAGTACAATTGCCGTCGTGGTCATAGCCGAAGTAGAAATTCACCGGGCTGAAGTAGAGCCCCAGAGTTCGCAGATTCAGCAGAGCACAGACGGTTCCTTCAACCGGTACGCCGGTCAATTCCAGCAACCGCTGTTTAACCGACAGATGCAACGGCTCGCTCGCTGGTCCCAGATAGTCAGAGCGTAAAAATCGGCTCAGGGCAAAGCGTTTTACCGAAAACCAGCGCCCCAGATCGGGCAGCTTATCGACTTGTTCGAGATCGAGAAACCACATGAAAAACGGGTAGGAAAAACTGTGCTTACGTGGAATAAAGCGCTGGTGTGCCACCCGTCCGACATAAAGGGCCGGAGTCATGGCGTCACCCCCAGGGACGTGCAGACTCGTAAAGCACTCTGGACGCCGTCTTCATGAAAACCGTTATGCCACCATGCCCCGCAATAGTGAATGCGGTCGGTTCCTGATATCCTGGACCACAACTGTTGCGCACTGATCGACTCCAGGTCAAAGATCGGGTGGTCATACTGGTAACGACCGATAATCGACTCTTCCGGAATATCCTCGTTCAGAGTGACCAGGTAGTCATGTTGTTTATCAAGACACTGGAGGCGGTTCATGTAATAGGTCACGGTCGAACGGCCCTGTCCCGGCTGACGCAGATGATAATTCCAGCTCGCCCGCGCCCGCGAACTTTGGGGCAACCAGCGCTGATCAGTATGCAGAATCACATCATTGGCAGTAAAACGAAAGGCGCCAAGGATCAGGCGCTCATCTGCTGTCGCTTCAGCGAGCATCTGTAGCGCCTGATCCCCATGACAGGCCAGCACCACCTCATCGAAGTCTTGCTCCTGCTCTGCCGTTACCACCTTCACCGTATCAGCTTGACGTCTGATCGATTCAACCCTGGAACCCAGATGAATGTTCTCTCTAAAAGGTTTGGTGAGGGCTTCAATATAGCTGCTCGAGCCCCCCTTGATGGAGTACCATTGGGGTCGATCAACCAGATTAAGCAATCCGTGGTTTTCAAAAAAACGCACAAAAAACAGCAAGGGAAATTCGCGCGTCTGCTCAAGGTCCGTCGACCAGATCGCTGAGATCATTGGCAGCAGATAATTATCGATAAACAGAGCGCCGTACCTCTGCCGATCGAGAAAAGCCCCCAGGGTAGTGCCTGCCGGCGACGCAATGGCGGCCCGGCGAACCTGACGATTAAAGCGCGCAATATCCGCCAGCATGCGCCAGAAACCGGCATGCACCAGATTTCTCCGCTGAGCAAACAAACTGTTGAGATTATTACCGTTATACTCCAGACCAAGAGCCGGATTGGTAACCGAAAAACTCATTTCGGTGGGTTGATAGTCGACCCCCAGCTCATCCAGCAATCGAATGAATCCTGGATAGGTACGATCATTAAAAACAATAAAACCGGTATCAATGGCACTTTCTTCCCCCTGCCACTCAACCTGTACAGTGTGGGTATGCCCGCCCAGACGCTGGTCGGCCTCAAACAAGGTCACCCGGTGCTTACGACTTAAATAATAGGCTGCGGTTAAACCGGCAATACCGGAGCCGATAACAGCGATACTTTTTTTCATCTGACCATCTTTCGGGCAAGGGCGAGCCACACCGAGCGTGGCAGCACAGAAAGCAATTTCATCGTGCCGGTAAAGCGTTTAGGAAAATGAATCTCCTTTTTCCCGCCGGCGATTCCCTTGCGGATGGCGCTACTGGCCTGTTCCACCGTGACCAGACAAGGCATAGGAAAATCATTGCGATCAGTCAGGGGAGTTTTGACAAATCCGGGGGCGACATGACTGACGCGAATTCCCTCTGCGGCCAGACCGATGCGCAGGGTGTCGAGCATATAGGCCACCGCTGCCTTGGACGCGCCGTAAGCCTCAGCGCGCGGCAGAGGCAAATAGGCGGCAGATGAACCGACTCCGACCAGATGGGGATTCCTGCCATGACGCAGCGCCGGCAGTACTCCTTCGATGGAATTCGCCAGCGATTCAACATTGGCGCGCATCACTCGCGCCACCAGGGCACTATCAAAGTCGGGCAGATCGATATATTCGCAGTTGCCGGCTGAGAGGATCGCCAGGTCAAGGGTCTCAAGGCCGGCAAACCACTTCAGCGTCGCCTGACGGTTTTCCAGATCAACCTGAGCGGGATGAATCCCCAGTGTCTCAAGCTCGGCCAGCGCTGCCGTTGAGCGCCCCATGGCCCACACTTCATGCCCTGCGGCATGGTAATCGAGAGCCAGCTGCCTGCCGATACCTGAGGTTGCTCCGGTAATCAGAACCTTCATGCTGAAAACCTCCTTTTGACTACCCGCACCAGGGGCCCCAGCAGGGGCAACTGCTCGTAAAGCAATAGGCCCAGATCAAAATAGTCTCGGTGTTCATCAACCAGGCCATTTTCTGCAAAATGCAGACAGCTGATACCCGGCACTTCAACCTCTCCCCCGCGGTTCAATCGGGGATGGCGCAAACGCATCACCCACTGCACAAAGACCTGGTCGTCACTGATCCGGGGCGGGGAAAAATCGAACGTAATCTGATCGACATT
>JAWOFG010000117.1:0-14735 GCA_046482365.1 Pelovirga sp.
GAAGACCATCAGCGGGAACATCGAAATCTTGTTGCTGAAGTGCAGAAACTCAGAAAAGAGTATGTCGGACCGGATGAGAATGTCGCCCGCGAATTGTAGAAAATTTTGCGTTCCTGGCTGCTGGGGACATTGTCAAGGTTAAAAAAATACGGGATTTTTATTGACTCGTAGCGGCCGTTTTGTTGAATAACCGTAATCAGTTGTACATTATGCGATCTTAATATTTTATCTTTGTCGGTACCACAGGGATCGTTTCTGATGCTTCCGATCTTCTCCGCGAAGATCGATTTATGGTTGTTCGCGGGGGGACAGCAAGTTTGGTATTCCGCGCAGCAATTCAACCTCTTTTGGCGAACATTCCAGCTCTCCATTGCTAATGCGGTTGGCATGCCATACCGCGACAGCTATTTCCGACAAACCATCAAATCCTACAATATGGCTTTGATGATGCAGATAAATGGCTTCTACTACCGGATGCGGTAACCCCCACAGGTTGGCAAGGTAGGCGCCCACAGCGGCATGGGTTGTCCCTATCACCTGAATCTCGGCCTCGACGTTGCTGAGGTTGTCGGCCAGCTGTATGCGGCTGATATCGCGGGCAGCCTCGGGCAGACAGTAAGTCAGTACCAGTTTGCCAATGTCGTGCAACAGCCCGCCAAAAGAGGCGTGGGCTGCTATGTAGTTATCTTTATGATTCTGTACCAGAGCCTCAGCGATGCGTGCTGTAGTGCAGCTATGCTTCCACAGGTCTTCCAGCTTGAATTCCTGTGTTTGTTCAGCAGAGAACGAACTGAAGATGTGATGGGCCAGCACCAGGCTGCGCAGGGTGTTGAGTCCCAGATAGTTGACGGCTTCCTGCAAGTCACTGATATGGCGGACCAGTCCGATGGCAGACGAATTGACCAGCTTCAGAATTTGCAGTGTCAGTACAGCATCATCGCGGATGAGATTGACCAGATGTTTAACGTCCGCTTCTGCATTATCCAGCAGCGCAACAAGCTGGTGGTAGGTTCCCGGCAGGGTCGGCAGGGTGGTCAGTCCGTTAATGAGTCGCTGCAGTTGCTCATTTGAAAGAATGTTGTCGAGCTTCATGAGCCGGTCGAGCAGTTGGATGAAGGCACTGATGTCAAGAGGTTTCCACAGGAAGTAATGACACAAATTGATCGATTTCGCATAGGTTTCGCGATCCGGCTGACCCGTCAGCATGATCCGGATTATTTCAGGATGCTGTCGGCGAACTTCTTGTAAAAACACATAGCCATTCATTTCCGGCATCCGGTAGTCGGACACCACGACGTCAACAGCAGTTGTTTCCAACAGTTTGAGAGCCTCTTTGCCGCTGTCGGCATAGAACATCTGCCACTGATTACGTAGACTGTGTAGGCCCCGTTTAAGGCCGCTCAGCAGATTGGGATCGTCATCAACAAATAAAAGTGACTTCATATTGAATGTTCCTGTCAGCGCAAATAATCATTTTTTCAGAGTGCGCCAGCTGAGCTCACTCAGTTTGTTGGCTGGAATTGTCAGAGTAAAGCGGCATCCCATTCCCGGTTTGCTGTCGCAGCAGATAGTTCCTCGATGCTTATTTACCACGAGATCATAAACGATAGCCAGACCCTGCCCGGTTCCCTTGCCGACATCTTTGGTAGTAAAGAAGGGTTCAAAAATCCGGTCAAGATGTTCAGGCGCAATGCCCGTTCCATTGTCTTCAACGGTCAGTATCAGGTTCTGATCCTGCGTCCGGGTTGCAATATGGATCGTGCCGAGGGAGTCGTCCTTTGCCGGACGTGCGGCGATGGCATGGGCGCTGTTGACGATCAGATTCAACAGGATCTGACTCCAGTTGCCGGGCTCGCACATCAGCAGGGGTAGAGCTGGATCAAGATCGGTCGTCAGCTCAGCGACGTATTTCCATTCGTTACGAGTGACAATAGCTGCGTTCTCGATCAGGCGGTTTATATCCGTCGGGCTCTTGTCGCTTTGCCCCGGATGACTGAATTCTTTCATCGCTGAAACAATTCGCACGACATGATCAATTCCCTGTAATGATTCCTCAATACTTAACGGGATTTCATCGGTGATAAAATCAAGATCAATCGTATCGATATCCCTGGTCAGATCCTTCTGCCAGGCTGAGTCCTGGATGACATCAGGGTTTGTGGCAACCTGGCGCAAACTGTTGACCAGGGGCTGGATTTCGGCAAATGAGTTCCGGAAAAATGACACATTGTTCTGAATATACTGAATCGGGGTGTTGATTTCGTGGGCAACACCGGCCGCCAGTTGACCAATGGCCTCCAGTTTCTGGGCCTGCAGTAGTTGCCGTTGCAGGGCACGCTCCTGGCTGACATCGCGCCACAGGGAAACATAGTAGATAATGTCGCCGGCATCATTGCGGATCGGAGTAATGGTGGTTTCAGTTTCGAATTGCGAATGATCCTTGCGGCAGTAGGCGATTGCCCCGGACCAGACCCTTCCCGCACGCAGGTTGCGGGTCAGGCGAGCGTAAAACGACTTTTTGTAATTGGGGCTTTTAAGCAGGCTGATCGGTTGGCCGATAATCTCGGCAGAGGTGTAGCCACATATACGGGTAAAGGCTCGATTCACATAGCGGAACACTCCGTTGGTATCAGAAACCACCACGGCTTCACTGGTCTGTTCAAGTACGGTGGAATGCAGTTTGCGGGCTTCTTCCGCCTGTAATCTGGGAGTGACATCGTGAAGATAGACTACCCAGTTGCCGGCGCTATCATAGCCGTCTCTGGCGGCATGATATTCAATAAAAAAAACTTTATCTTCCGCATTGATGCCGAAGTTTCCAGCTGCCTGATCCGGTAGTCGGTTACGAATCTGTTCATGAATTGTTGATGCGAGTGTTTCGTGGTCGAGGGCGTAATTTCCGCTCCAGTATTCCAACAGGTGCAGATAGGTGTCATTGTTGCGCAATATTCTGTATCCGGCGTCCATGACCAGTAGTCCACCGGGAATGACATTCAGCACCCGTTCGATGAATTGATTCTGGCGTTCAGTTTCGAGCAGGGCATTTTTAAGGGACGAAACATCCTTGGCTCCGGCAACAACACCGATAGTTTCTCCCCGGTCACTTTGCAGGCGGGCCAGATTCATCGAAACAGGCAGGCTTGTGCCGTGAATTGTGCGGAATGTCATTTCGATGTTGCGTAATTCAGATAAATTCTGTTGGTTGTTGCCGGCGGCAAGACTGAAGCAAGCACGAACGTCCTCGTCTGAGTCGGCAAACAGGAAACTGATCGGCATGCCGAGCAGTTCATCCTCGGAATATCCCAGCAACAGGCAGGTGGCCTTATTGATCCGGCTGATCAGCAGATTGCGGTCAACCACCAGCAGGCTGTCAAGGAAGTTGGCGATAACGGCTTCTGCTTCTTTCTGTGCTTGTTCCGTCTGTTGCAAGGCGGTTTTCAGCTCGGTAATTTCCAGATGAATGCCTTTAACTACTAACGGCTTCCCCTGACTGTCACGGCTGAAAACCTGACCAACAGCGCGCACCCAGATCCAGTGACCTTCCGCGTGAAGTAACCGATGATCGGTGGTATATACCATGGTATTGCCGGCCAAATGTTCTTCTATCGCGGCCATGATGTCGGGGGTATCATCCTGATGCAGCCGCTCTCTCCAGGTCGTAACGTGGGGCAACAGGTCTGTTGCCTGATGACCAAGCATCCTCGCCCAGGTGTCGTTGATGATCAGCTTTTCGGTCTGAACTTCCCAGGTCCAGGTGCCGAGTTGGGCGCCATCGATGATCAGTTTCATCTCGCGGTTGCGTTCACGCAATGCCTGTTCATTCTCACGAACCTGGTTCAGGGTCTTGTTCAGTACCCGGTTGCGGGTTGTTGAATGGAGGATACGCAGGGAAAGCAACACCAGAGTGCCGGAAAACAGGATCATGACAATCAGGATCGTTATCGAGGCGGTTTGATCGTATATATCCGTGGCACTTTCAATGCGTAGCAGGGTCAGTGGATATCCCTGAACCTCCGCTTGAAAAACCAGCGGGCGGGAAACCCCCATGTTCTCGCTTAACCGGGAGAGCAGTTCATCCTCGGCATCAAGGGAAAAAGGTTCTTTCTTTGACAGGTAACGGCTGATTTTTTCGAGAGACTCCAGTGGCACCAGATCGATCTGGGGATCAGCGACCTGGTGGTTATGGAGTAATATCCGGCGATTCAGGTGGTTGTCGTTCAGCGCAAGATGGCGGCGCATCTTGTCATATGGGATAGCCGCCTGGATAATGGCTTCAGTATTGTCGCAGCTGCCCAGGGGGGTCTGCAGATGAAGAACACCGTTCTGGGAAAAATTGTGAATCCGCTTGTCAATTCGCCGCAGATGTTCCGGCAATCCGGCGGTTTGTCCCGCCGGCAGTTCCGGCCAGCCGGCAATCAACTTGCCCGAGCAGTCAAACAGACGGATGTGCTCATAAAGGCTGCCGTCAGCAAAAGGAAAAAGTTGAAATTTTCTTTCAAAAGTGCGGGAAAGGTTTTGGATACTGGCACGCAGGCCGTATTCCATTGACATTCCCAGCGCCTTGTTGCGGAAATAGGCAGAAACCTCGGGACCGGTTGCCATCTGGCGCAATTCCGATTGCAAACGGTTGATGAGCATGGAAAAGCGCTGGGCTTCGGCGTCAACATCACTCTGGATGCGTTGAATTGTTCGCAGTTGCGCCTGCTTCTGGGCGTGGTAATTCATTCCCAGCAGAACCGCCATCACCGACAGCAGCAGGATGATGGCCACCAGGTAGGACCGTCGGTCCGTGCTATTGCTGTCCGGGGTGGTTGCTGTCGATTCTGTGTTATTGGTCATGCCATTTCCCTTGTCACCGTTGGCGGTTCTGAGGTGATGCATTATCTGACAACGTATTGATGCCGCCGGCTGGAGACGGCGGTTTAACGGCTGGTCAGAAAAACTCAGGATAGTAATAGAGGACATCCGGGTAATATTTTTTAACCAGCTCCCGATAGATTCCATTCGTTTTCAATTCACGGTAAAAATCATTAAACGCCCGGCGCAGTTGTGGCGAGCTCTTTCGGAAGGCAACGCCCATCTGCTGTTTTTCCGACAGGGGGCCAAGAATCTTGATCTGTCCCGGCCAGGTGTTCAGGGCCACCAGGGCATCAGGCACATCCAGCAGGGTGATATCGGCTTTACCCTCGAGAACGGCGGGCATCATTTCATTGAGACTGCCGGTAAAATATATGGTTTCAAATGGATCCCCGGCGAAAGGATAAAGGGCCGGATCAAGGCAGGTATTGCGCATACCGAGAAGCCGCCGGCCGGTCAGCAACTGGCGGGTAGCGAGAATGTCCGCCTCAAGGCTGACGGGGGTGATCGGGCTTAATGGCGATCTGGCTTCCGCCATCAGCCATACCTGGGTCGGGAACGTCGGGTCGGAATAGTCAATCACCTGTTCACGCCAGGGAATGACGGTCAGGCCGGTGGCAATGATATCACCACGAACCGCAACCGCGTCCCCTAAAGTTGCCTGGCCATCGCTGAGTTTGATGTCAGCACCGACCAGGTCGCGGATGATTGTGCCCCAGTCGGCCTGGACAAATTCATAGCGGACACCGAGATGGACGGCAAACATCTGCATCAGTTCAACACTGAGGCCATCGCCCTGACCGGTGACAAAGTTGGCATAAGGAACGCCAATGTGTCTAAGTGTTCCTTCCTTTGTGATCGTCTCAAGGTCGCGGCCGGTGGCGAAGGATGTCGTGATAATACTCAGTAGCAGCGCAAAGAGCAGGGTCAGGGAGATACGAAGCAGATTTGGCATGATGATATCTTTCTATTGTCAGGGTTTTTTAAAATCTTTTTTAAGTCGATAGGATTAGGTTACTATCAAAATCCATGCCACTAATATTTCCCCTCTGGTTTTGCGTAGATTGGCTGAGGGCTGTGGGGGCTCCCTGCCGTTAATCCCTGGTTTTGTGGCGATTTTTGCGGTACCTGAGGTCGTCTGAACTATTTTCCCCCGGTGCCGTTAGAAACCTTTTTAGATAGATCCAAGCCGATAGAGACAAAAATCTATCTAAATGATAGACTCTGGTCAGTGTCCCGTCTTTTTGATAGGAGCGGTCAGAGCTATGTGTTGTTGTCGCGACTTAATTATTTGAATTTACTGGTTTTTTTGGGACCGGCAGAGGGTATCTGGTTAATCTGCTGTGGAGGGTAATGATGGTAATGGATATCAGTGTTAAATTCGCCCTTCTGGTGGTTGATGATGAGGAATATATCCTTTCGTCTATCAAACGCATGTTCAAGCGCGATGACTATCTGATTTATCTTGCCCAGAGTGGCGATGAAGCACTGTGGATCCTGGAGCGCACGCGGATTGATGCCGCCATTGTTGATTTAAAGATGCCGGGAATGGATGGTCTGACGTTGCTTGCGCAGATTCGTAAACGTTTCGTGCTGACCAGAGTACTGATGCTGACCGGGCATGGCGGGGTGCAGGAGGCGGTCAAGGCGATGTCGCTGGGAGCAGTTGATTTTATCGAAAAGCCCATTGCCGCCGATGTGTTGCACGGCCGGATCAAGCAGATTGCCGAGCAGTGGCAACAAGCCTCGGAACATCGTAAGCGCCGTCATGAAATGGATCGTCGATATCAGTTTTCCGAGCTGATCGGAGAAAGTCCCCCCATGCTCGAGGTGAAAGAGATGGTGGCGCGGGTCGCTGATACTGATGCATCGGTGATGGTCCAGGGAGAGAGCGGAACCGGCAAGGAACTGGTCGCCCTGGCCATTCACCTCAACAGTTCGCGTCATGTGAAAAATTTTGTTCCCGTTGACTGCGCGTCCCTTGGTGAAGGTCTCATTCAAAGTGAACTCTTCGGTCATACCAGGGGAGCTTTTACCGGGGCTTTAAGTGCCCATGCCGGCCTCATTCGTCATGCGCATGAAGGGACGCTGTTTCTGGACGAGATTGGTGAAATGGATTTGACTCTCCAGGCGCGGCTGTTGCGAACTCTCCAGCAGCGGGTCGTCCGGCCGGTGGGCAGCAACCAGGAATATAAAGTCGATATCAGAGTGATTTCAGCAACCAACCGTCAGTTAACTCAGGATATTGTCGCGGGGCATTTTCGTGATGATCTTTATTATCGCCTCAATACCATCTCAATTGAGCTTCCGCCATTGCGCCGCCGGCGCGAAGATATCCCCATGCTGGTTGATTTCTTTATCAAAAAAAATCACAACAGCAGCAAACAGATCACAGGAATTGACGCTGATGCCCTGGCCTGCCTGTGTGCCTACGACTGGCCGGGAAATGTACGTGAACTGGCTAATGTTGTGTTTCGGGCGGCGGTATTGAGTCGCCATGCGGTGATCTGCCCCGATGTCCTGCCGGCAGAGCTGCTCAACCGGGTTGCCGACGATACCGCCCCTGATCAGCCGGGTACTGGTGACACCCTTGACAAGTATGAGCAACGCGCGATTGAGAGTGCCCTGGCAAAAGTCGGCAATAATCGTCGTCGGGCTGCGGAGATTCTCGGGATCGGTGAAGCAACTCTGTATCGTAAACTGAAAAAGTATCACTTGAATTAACCCCACAGATTATTCCTTTCACATTGATAGTTTCAGTGGTCGCACCTTGGTGGCCGCGGAGATGGTGGCAGCAATTCTAGCGCCTATCATTATTCGCCGGTTCATTTTAGGTGACAATAAATTATTTAAAATTAGCCTGTTGTCTCGAACGGATACATTCCCCCGGAGAAAAACCGTTCTTTTAAGATAATCGGAATGATTTTTGCTCAATTGTTGTAATTGGTGGCTGTCGCGATGCTATCGGCACAATGGGTCGTATGTTAACGGTTTGATCATCAGGCGGGTGAATCTCAACGGACAGGCAAAGGCTGGAGGAGGGTATGAGATGACGAACAAGAAAGTGCTTTTTGTCGATGATGACAAAAATTTCTTATCCGGGATTCAGCGTAGCCTGTTTCGCCGTTTTGACATCTGTGTAGCATCATCGCCGACAGAAGTCCTTAAACTGCTGACGCAGGAGACCTTCAGCGTTGTCATTTCCGATATGAAGATGCCGGAAATGACAGGTATCCAGTTTCTTTCCGCCATCAAAGACCTGTACCCCGATACGGTGCGGGTTCTGTATACCGGCTACGCCGATCAGCAGACCGCCATCGATGCCGTCAATCAGGGTGAAATTTTTCGCTTCCTCACCAAACCCTGCAGCCTTGAACTGCTGATCCGGGTGTTGCAGGATGCCATACGCCAGTATCAGTTGATCACTTCAGAGCGCGAGCTGTTAGAGAAAACCCTGCTTGGGACTGTTGATCTGCTGTCACAGATTCTTTCGGTAAAAAATCCGACCGCCCAGGGGCAAGCCAAGCGGCTGAAATTCTATATTCACCACCTGGCAAGCGCTTTGGACTGTGGTCATCTATGGTTTTATGAAATGACCGCTATGCTTTCCAGGTTGGGTTGTCTGACCATTCCAGCCAGCCTGTTCGACCGCTATCTGGCGGAAGAAGAACTCAGCGACGACGACTTAAGTCTGATCAACGCTCATCCGGCAGTTGCCGAAGAGTTGTTACTCAATATCCCGCGCATGGAAGATGTTGCCGCCGCCGTGGCATTGCAAAACCTTCCTTGCAGTGAGTTCAGTCAGGGCGCCGGCCAACAGTACAGTGAACGGGTCAAGATGGCCGCACAGTTGCTGCACGTATTGAATGAGTATGACCATCAGCTCAATATCCGCCGCCGCACTTATGGATCCCTGGTGAAAAAACTCGCCGCTAATCCCCTCGAATATCACCCCGACATGGTAGCCGCGCTGGAGCAGCTGCAATCCATCAAGGTACAGTATGAGCCGGTATCCATCGGCGCCATGGAGCTGACCATGCAAATGCAGCTGGCAGAAGATATTTTTACCAATACCGGGGTCAAGTTGGCCGCCAGCGGCCAGGAACTGACAGATTTTCTGCTGATCGGCATTAAAAACTACGCGAAAAAAATCGGCGTGAAGGAACCCTTCACGGTGCTGGCTCCCGTTGATTATGTTGAAAAACATCGGGTGAATAAAGGAGCAGGAAAATGAAACAACTCATGTTTATCGATGATGAAAGAGCACTCCTTAACGCGATGGCGCGAATGCTTAAGCCGTTGGAAAAACAGTGGAAGTTCATTTATGTTGAACGTGCGGCTGAGGCGCTTGACCTGCTCAACACCGTGGATATTGATGTGGTTATCAGCGATCTGTGCATGCCGGGCATGAACGGACAGGAATGTCTCGAACGTGTGCGCGTGCAGTACCCCCAGGTTACCAGGGTCATGATGACCGGCCGCTCGGAGTACGACGTGTATCGTGAGGGGATGGCGGTAGCAAAATATTTTCTCTGGAAACCGGTATCGCCGCAAGCCCTGTCGACACTGCTCCAGCTGTTATCCAATCAGGAAGCCACCTTACTGCCGGGAGAAGATCATGTTAACGATCCCCCACAGTAACCCTCTCCGTCCGTATCAGGTGTTAACCAATGGACCTTCAACGGAGGGGATATCTCTGTGAAAATGACGGCATGGGCGCCCGATGAGCGTCAGGCGGAAGTTCTGTTTGTCGATGATGAACCCGACAACCTGACATCAATCCATCGTCTTCTTCACATTTCGCGCAGCACCTGGAACAGTGCCTATGTCGGCAGTGTCGAAGAGGCCCTGCAGCAGATCGACGCAAGGCCGATTGACGTGGTGGTTTCCGATATCTATATGCCGGAAAAAACCGGTTTTGATCTGCTTCGCCAATTGCGCCACCAGGAACATACCAGGGATTTGCCGGTCCTCATTCTTACCGGGAGCACCCAGAACGTTCTCAAGCGGGAAGCTCTCGATCTGGGAGCAACGGATCTTTTGTTCAAGCCGATTGACCGCGATGACCTGATCGTTCGGGTCAACAATATGCTGCGGATGAAATACCAGCAGGATAAGATCAAGGAACAAAACCGCCTGCTGGATGAAAAAGTCAAAGAGCGCACCAGCGAATTGGAACATGCGCACGTTGACCTGATCTGGCGGCTGGCTAAAGTCGCCGAGTGCCGTGATCAGGACACCGGCAACCATATTCTGCGGGTTGCTCATTACTGCCGCATCCTGGCGGCAAACAGTGGTGAGGATCACCAGTGGTGCGAACAGCTGTTTCTGGCGAGCCCCCTGCACGATATCGGCAAGGTAGGCATTCCTGACCGGATACTTCTGAAAACCGGAAAGCTCGATGAAGAGGAACGGCAAGCGATCAATCAGCATTGCCGTATCGGGGTCGAGTTGCTGCAGCGAAACCTGCTGGAAGCCAGCGGCTTTTGGTCGTTGTCTGATCAGCCAACGATCAAAAACCAATATCCCAATCCGGTGCTCGATCTGGCGGCGCAAATTGCCCTGAGTCACCATGAGCGCTGGGATGGCAGCGGTTATCCCCATGGGCTGATGGGAGCGGATATTCCTGTCAGCGCCAGAATCTGTGCAATCGCCGATGTCTTCGATGCCCTGTCCACCGAGCGGCCTTATAAAAAAGCCCTGCCGGAAGAGACGGTTCTTAACCTCATGACCGACGATCGGGGTAAACACTTTGATCCGGATTTGTTTGAGGTTTTTCTGCACAGTCTATCGGAATTTCGGGACATTCGTGACCGGCTGGTGGACTGACATCATAACTGATAAAGGATATTCGTATGGGGGACAGGATGAGACGTGAGCTGTACCAGGAAATATTGCTGGAAATTGCCCTGTCGATCAGTGGTGAGTTTGATCTCGACAAGTTATTGAAAAAATGTCTCCCCCTGTTTCAACGCAAGCTCAATTGTTTGTTTTCCGGAGTTTACAGTGAAACTGAAGGGGCGCTTGACCTTGAGAGGGTTCTGCCGACGGCCATTCGTTCCAGTGACAGATATCGCTGGGCTCACGCCGAACTGCTCCGGGTTCATGCCGAGGGAAATACCGAATCGCTGGTCGTTATCAGTCATGATGGTGTGCATCTGTATCTGATGAATCTGCTGGGCTTCGGTCGGTTGCTGCTGTGTCGAGCAACAGCTTTTGATCCGTATTTTCTCAAAGAGCTGCTCCCTCTGGCGCCCATGCTGGCTCGCGCCTGTACCTCCTGTCAGGAGGTTGCCAGACGGCGGGAGATCGAAGCCTCCCTGGAGACCAAGGTCCGGGAACGTACCGCCGAGCTGTTGGAGGTCAATGACAAGGTTCGTCAAGCCCTTGAGCAGTCAACCCGCGCTGAAGCGGAGGCGCAGGAACTGGCGCGGCAGAACAGTCTGCTGCTGCAATCGATCAGCGAAGGCTTTTACGGTGTTGATATGAACGGCCTAACGACGTTCGTTAACCCGGCAGCAGCAAAGATGCTGGGGTTTGAGTCGGCGGAACTGCTTGGCCGGCCGATCCATCAGCTCACGCATCATACCCGAATCGACGGTACCGAATACCGCGCGGATGATTGTCCGGTCCACCAGCAGGTGATCAAACAGGGGCAAACGGTCTCCAAGGTGGCGGATGTTTACTGGCGTAAAGACGGCACCTGTTTTCCGGTAGAATATCACTCCGCGCCAATCCGCGAAGGCGATCGGATCAGTGGGGCGGTTGTGGTTTTTACCGACATTACCGAGCGTAACATACTTGAACAGCAACTGCTGCAGGCGCAGAAAATGGAAGCGATCGGTCAGCTTGCTGCCGGAGTTGCCCATGAGATCAACACGCCGTTGCAATATATTCAGAACAACACGGCCTTCCTGAAATCCTCGGTTGAAGAGCTGACGGACCTGTTACAGACAGTGCAGGAACTGACGACCGTGACGCCGCCGGCCAGAGAAGAAAAATTCGAGCGGATTGTCTCTGCCGCATCAGCGTGCGATCTCGATTTTCTTCTTTCGGAAGTCCCCTCAAGCGTAAATGAAACCCTGGATGGAATCAGTCATATTGTGAAAATTGTTTCGGCCATGAAAGAGTTTTCCCACTCTGATCATCGCGATATGGTTCCCACCGACATTAACGCGCTCATCGATACCGCTGTAGTCTTATCCAAAAATGAATGGAAATATGTCGCCACTCTAACGACGGATTTTGACCCAGCCTTGCCGCTGCTTGACTGTCATCCTGGATCTTGGCGGCAGTTGATTCTCAATCTGATTGTCAACAGTGCCCACGCCATAGAACCCGTAGCCAAAGCCACCGCTCACAGTGGTCGCATCATCATTCGAACCCGGCTTGTGGAAAATGATGTCGAACTGAGCGTTGAGGATAACGGCACCGGGATGACTCCTGAAGTCCGGGAACGAATTTTTGAGCCCTTCTTTACCACCAAAGAGGTGGGTAAGGGAACCGGACAAGGGTTGGCCATCGTTTACGATCTTGTGGTGAACAAGCATCAGGGAAACATCACCTGTGACAGTGAACCGGGGAAAGGTTGTCGGTTGACCATCAATATTCCACTGGCTAACAACACCTGATCAGGAATCTTGTTGTGAACACCCTGTGGCTCGACGATCAGACAGACCCTTCCCGCAAGGAGATTTTTCACCGTGTCGCACCATGGCTACCTGGGATAATGTCAACTGACGGTCAAAATCATCAAAGACTGCACTGCAATGATCGCAGGCGATCCACCAACCACAATCAGGGCAGCTTCCGGGGCGAAATAGACGTTTTATTTTTTGCAGCAATAAACCCACTATCTCACCCCTTTTGAGCTGAGTTCCTCAATATCAGCAGAACATAGCCTTGCAGGGAAGATTTCCCGACAAATCTGATCGATCATGTTTTTGGATTGATCATACTCATAAACCAGGCAGGATTTGACCTCAGCAGTCACATAATAACGTTCACAGATCAGGCAGCGGCGAACTCGCTGAACAAATATTCTCTGCTGACGGGAGTCCTGTACCCCTTCTTCGACGATCTCCATCGGCCGTTCGGTTTCGCATTGGGGACAATAGACGTTTTGCATCGATACCTCCATGGCAACAAGCTGATCTGCTATACTCAGGGGACCCTGACGGTTGACCAAACAGAAGTCAGGAGGAAATTTTTCTGATAATTGGTGGCGGAAGGCTAATCGTTAGTTGACGGCAACCTTCAGCTGCTGGCCGGGTTTGAACTTGGCTGTTTTGGACGCAGAGATGGCAATTGCTTCGCCCGTCTGGGGATTTTTTCCGGTTCGCGCAGCACGTTCTGAAACACTAAACGTACCAAAGCCAATCAATGAAACCTTGTCTCCAGCCTTCAGGGCATCCGTAATGACGTCAAGCGTGGCCGCCAATGCCTTAGTCGCGTCGCTTTTGTTTAATCCCGTTTTTTCCGCCAGGGCATTGACCATTTCTGTTTTGTTCATTGATTCACTCCTTTTTTAAATAGTTAGCTTCGCAACACAAACCCCACACCGCTCAACCAGGAAACGACCTGGGGCCATCTGTCAGGATCACATTGATAGAGCTATAACCCTCAAGCGGCACGACATAACTTAACAGATTGATGATATTTAGACTGACAACCGTTCAACAAGGTTGACAGCGGACTAAAGTGACCTAACAGAAGAATGACGTGCGTTCAGGTATTAGCAAAAAACGAACCCGATCAGTATTAGCGCAAAAAGAAAATTAATATTTTATTTATTATCAAGAGGTTACGTTTTCAACAAAAGGAGGTGATGAGTATTAAAAAAAGAAACGAACAAGATCAACACTGTCATTTTTAAAGGGTCTTGATCTAGCCGAAGCCATCAGAATGAAAGAATAGCTGAAGGGCTAATCCATAAGTCAACGCGTTGGAGCAGTGAGGGGGGTTGGGGCAGATCGGTAAACAAAACCACCAGATCATCTGGTTACCGGGTAGCAGGAAAACCAGCAGCGCTCCAGACGCAACAGATCAACAAAGCATCCATTCCGACCAGCACAAAGTCCCCAACGAAGCCCCTGGCGATTTCCCGTCATCCGTAATACCAGCATGACCGGCAGCAATAATGATTATAATGAACAGGTCACCCTGACGCGCTGAAATATGTGCGACTCAAACCGCACTCGGGTCCTTCTTGCGCTCGTTCATCACCTTATAGGCACACAAGGCACCGCACATGGTGCAGGCACCGTGACTTTCATCCACTCCCGATTCCTTGCGGATACGGCGGGCTTTTTCGGGGTCAATGGCGACGGAGAACTGCCCTTCCCAGTCGAGGTTTTTACGGAAGCGCGCCATGGCGTTGTCTTTTTCTATGGCTCCCGGGATCTTTTTGACGATATCGGCAGCGTGTGCAGCAATCCGCACCGCCATCACTCCTTCGTGGACATCTTCAACCGTTGGAAGCCGCAGATGCTCGCTCGGGGTGACGTAGCAGAGGAAGTCGGCACCGGCAGCGCCGGCGACCGTGCCACCGATCGCGGCGGTGATATGGTCATAGCCGGGGGCGATATCAGTTACCAGCGGGCCGAGAACATAAAAGGGCGCGCCGTGGCACAGGCGTTTCTGCAGCTTGATGTTGGCTTCAATCTGATCGAGGGGAACATGGCCGGGGCCTTCGATCATGACCTGGATGCCGGCTTCCTGTGCCCGCTGGGTCAGTTCACCGAGGATGATCAGTTCCTGTACCTGGGCGCGATCAGTGGCATCGGCGAGACAGCCGGGGCGAAAGCCGTCACCGAGGGACAATACGGCGTCGTAGGGTCTGACCAGTTCAAGCAGGCGATCGTAGAATTCAAATAAGG
>JAWOFG010000197.1:0-3432 GCA_046482365.1 Pelovirga sp.
GGCTGACAAAGGAAGTAATGGTAATTAGGGGAGAATTGAAATCGTGGGCGATGATCGAGGCGTATTGTTCGATCTCGTTATTTTTTGTTTGCAACTGGCCTTGTATCTGCTTGAGGACACGGTTTTTACGGTTAAGTTCGCGCGTCAACCCGGCCAGTTCATTATTCAACAAGCTGATTGTGCGCATGACTTCAGAACCGGCGAGGATCGCCTGCTCGCCAAACATCAGATAGCCATCCCGGGTTGGGTGAAAAGAACACTGCAGGGCCAGGGAATTACTGTCGGCAAGAGCGAAATTCAGTTGTAATGGTGATTTTTCAACCAGATTATCTTCAAATAATGCTCTGCTTTCCGGTAGCAGGAGATTTTTCAGGTCGATATTTTTCAGGTTTTCATCGCGCTCAATCAAGTTTTTAAAACCCTTGGTATAGTCAATGATGCGCATGTCGGCGGTCAGGGTGACCATGGCAATCTGGTCGGAATCGTCGAGCTTTTCTGCGATAAAACCAAGATGATCGGTCATTGTGGTCAGGTTGATCATGCAGCACTCCGAATGGTCCGCATTACCTGGCGGGCTGCTGCCAGATCAGCGGCGCAGGCGTCGGCTCCCACCTGCTGCCATAGGTCTCCGGGTCCGCTGAAGGCCCGACCGCCGACAATAACCTTGATTGAGGCAATGTCGGTATCCTGGCGAATTTGCCTGACCAGTTCAGCCACCTGATTGATATTAAAGGGCATGGTGACGGAAAGGGCCAGTATGTCGGGTTTTTCCATGCGCAGATGATCCAGCAGGTCAGCAGCGGGAACGTTGGCACCCAGATAACTGACGTTCCAGCTGTCGGTCTCGAGGATGTCAGCAATCATCATGGCACCGATTTCATGATATTCATTAGCGCAGGCAGCAACCACGGCGCGACCACGGTAGCTCACCGGTCCAATCAGCACCAGATTGACCGCGGCCATGACCCGGGTCACAATGGCCGAGGCCAGATGCTCCTGGGCGACGGATATTTTGTTCTTTTCCCAGAGGGTGCCGACTTCATAAAGGGCCGGTTGCAGTACCTGCAGGTAGAAATCGATGATGTCTTCAGGATGTTTAACACAGGTTGTTGCCATCTTAAGGCAAAGGCGGTGGTCACCGCGCAGGGCCGCCACCCTGAACTCATTTTTGCGTTCGAGCCAGGCACTGTCAACCATGGCAAGGGCATCAAGCTCTTGTTGTGAGAGCTCAATGAGGGTGGCGTGCTGATCAATCATCCACTGATAAACGGAGATGATGGCGGACTGTTGATCGGCGGGGATGAATTCTTCAATCGCCGTGATCCAACAGCGTAACTCCAGAGGGAAATAATCGTAGGAAAATCCACGGTTATGATAGGCGCGATAGACCCAGGGCAGGGTCTGCGCCAGCAGCTGATAGTTGCAAACGGTGAAGACCGTGGCCATAAAGGCGCCATGATGGCGGTGATTCTCGTACATCATTTGCAGTGGATTGCCGCCGATGATATTAATAATATCAGTCTTCTTGCGCATGTTTTCGTCAACAAAAGCCGTCATTTCGGGCCGGTGTTGTTGATAGCAGGTGGCCGCTGCAAGAGGGACGCAAGGCAGCGTGGATGTGCGATCTTTGAAGTTGCTTAGTGACAGCATGAGTATACAGCCTCCCTGAGGTTGGAAAGAGTGGCACCTTGTCAGATGATATTAAAGGATGAGCAAAGAGTGCCGACCCTGCAGTAAGGACGACAACTAAAATAGTAACAGCTGGATCCTTCTTATCGCTTGTGAAACAAATAAAATAAGATAGGTTTAATCTACTTCAGGAGGCGGGTCTAGTCAAAGTTATTTTTCTTAAAGCCCGCTGGGAATGGATACGCTTTAGACCTCAGTCGCTGAAGATTCCAACAGTTAGGTGGCTCAAAGGATCTGAACAAAGCACTGTTCTTGCTCTTCATGTCATATGACACTGTTATCTTTTTCGTTTTATGCATCTTTGGCTAACGCCATTTAAGGGGTCTCAGTGAATACTGCGCACGCAGTTCCGGCCGGCCGCTTTGGCTGCGTAAACACTGCGATCAGCAGCTTTGATCAGGTCTTCGATGCCGGTCATGCGTTGGCTTCGTGTTGCAACGCCGACACTGATGCTCCCCTGCCAGCACCCTTCTCCGGCGGGAATCTTCAGGGTACTGATGTGACGGTGAAGCTGCTGTGCCAGATACAGCGCCCCTGCGGCATCGGTTGTCGGACAGATCAGCATGAACTCATCGCCACCTAAGCGGCAGACACTGTCATCGGTGCGAACCGCCGCGATCAGCTCGCGCGCCAGGACGCGCAACACTTCATCTCCGGCATCATGGCCGTAGTGATCATTAATATGCTTGAAATTATCGGCATCAATCATCATGCAGGACAGTGGCTGCTGCTTTGTTGTTGATTCCTGCCATAGCAGGCGTAGTATTTCCATCGCCCGGCGCCGATTGATCAGCCCGGTCAGAGCATCCGTGGAAGCCAGCATTTCGAGGTGGGTGTTGGCGGTTTCGAGTTCACGGGTGCGGTGTCTGACTTTTTCTTCGAGGGAGTGGTTGAGCTCAGTCAACTGATAATTGCGCTGTGACACCTGTTCAAACAGGTTTTTCAGCGAGCGCAACAACAGCGCTGTTCTTTTGTCACTGTGTCGACCTTCCAGCTCGTAAGCCGCTTGCGGACCTGTACCGTTAGTAATGGCCTGAAGCTGTCTGGCCATCGCCATATCGGTGCCCATGATGTGGTAAGCGACCCAGTTAAGAAGAAAGTCGAACAGGCTCGTGCCCCCCTCCTGCTGGTTGTTGTGGTAATTCTGGTACAGACGCCCGACTTCGGCGATAAAGCTTTGATGCATCCGGGTGTGTTCTTTAAAATGACGGGGATCGATATTGGACTGAACCATCAGTCGTTCTTCTTCTTCAAAGTGGTAACAGGTGTAGTCAACCAGTTCGTCGTAGAGTATGGCGATATCGGTCTCGTTGACCCGCCTGTGGGCGACGGCATCGCCGAACGAATTGATCAGATTCAGCAGGTGTTGATGTTGTCGATCCGCCTCTTCAAGACCGGTATCGAGCAATGGATTCCATTCAAAAATGGGTGTCATAAAGGCTTGCTTTCGGTTGTTGTCTGGTGGATACATGCCGCCGGCAGGGTGAATTTGAAGCAGCAGCCTTTTCCCTTGCCCGACGATTCGACCCAGATCTTTCCTCCATGTCTTGCCACGATCCGTTTCACCAACGCCAGCCCCAGTCCACTACCCTTGCTGTTGCGATCAAGTTTTTCAAACAGGCCAAAAATCTTTTGGTGAAATTCTATCGGGATGCCGGGACCGTAATCGCGGATGTAAAAAACAGGTTCAGGGCCAGATTCCAAACCGATGTCGATATGGGGGTTGTTATCTGTTATTCCATA
>JAWOFG010000221.1:0-6286 GCA_046482365.1 Pelovirga sp.
GGCGGCAGAATAGAATCTGCCGCCTTTGTTACGTCTAATATAAGCTGAAATTTTTAGTTGCTGATGTCCAGCATGCTGTCGATCATTTCAACCAGGTAGGGGATCTGGGGTTTGGTGGCATAGCCATCGGCACCGACAAGGTCACACTTTGCTGACATCTGTTCATTGATCAGGGATGAGAAGAGAATGACTTTGAGCTCCTTGAGGAGCGGGTCGTTCTTGACTTTTTTGCACAGGGTGAGCCCATCCATTTTGGGCATCTCAATGTCGGTGATCAGCAGTTGCAGGTGGTCGCGTAGATTGCTGCCATTGGTGACTTCCTGTCTGATCTGCAGCAGGCGGTCGTGGCATGCCTGACCGTCGGCAAAAACCTCAAGGGAGGTGTAACCGGCGCTTTTGAGGACGCGCTCAATGCCGGCGCGAATCAGGGAAGAATCTTCTGCCATCATCAGTTTCATTTGTTCGCGCGTGTGGGGACGTTGTTCCCGGAGAAGGTCCTGGCGCAAATCGATTTCATAATCCATGTTGGCTTCGGGATCGAACTCAGTCACAATGTGCTCTAGATCGACGATCAGGATTTCACGGCCATCGATGTTAACGCTACCGGTAAATCGTGGGCGAAACTGATCGATAAAGCTGGCCATGGGCTGGACGTCATTCCACGAAATGCGGTGGATCTGGTTAACCCCGTCAACCTGAAAGCCGTTGATTCTGTTGTTGAATTCACAGACCAGAACCACGCGTCGCTGTTCAACATTGGCTGCGCTGCCTTTTTGCGTCAGATGCTCCTTCAGATCTATCAGCGGAATGGTGTTGCCGCGTAACAGCAGGGTGCCGAGCATGCCGGCGCCACAGCCCGGGATTGTTGTCACCGCCTCCTGGTCAAAAGGGATAATTTCTTTGAGTTTTTGGACATTGATGCCAAAAGGCTGGGTGCCAAGATAAAACTCAATGATTTCCATCTCGTTGGTACCGGCTTCAAGGAGAATTTCCTGTTTGTGCTGGATTGTCATGGGGTGCCCTCAGGGTAGCGGGATAACAGTGTTAAGATTTGATCACATTAATAATATAATTGTCAACAATTTATCAATGGTTGTTTTGATGGTTCAGTCATGCGCTGTTTTTCATGTATAGTACAAACCCTAAAACCGCTTTGGGTGTTGTTTTCTGGTGGCGTGGTTACCGTTGTTGTTTGTTGCGTTTGATGTCGGGGGAGATATGACCGGGTTGGCACAATCACATTATCGACTGGGGATGAGTTACCTGTATGGCAAGGGGGTGGCTAAATCTTATGTCGAAGCGATGAAATGGTTTAAGCTTGCTGCTCAGCATCAGTATCCGCGGGCGTTATTTATGCTCGGACGGATGTATGATCTGGGTCAGGGCACGGCAGAAAATGCCGTCGAGGCAGCGCGCTACTTCCAGCAAGCGGCTGAGTTGGGGTACGTCCGTGCCCAGAATGCCCTTGGACAGGCGTACATCAAGGGGCGTGGGGTTGAGCAGGACTATGGACAGGCGCTGATCTGGTTGCGTAAGGCGGCAGATCAGGGTTTTTCTGATGCTCAGTACAATCTTGGCCTGATGTACGCAAAGGGCCACGGCGTTCCCAAGGATTTCCTCGAAGCGCGCCGCTGGTGGGCGCTGGCGGCGGAGCAGGGGAACCCGAAGGTGCAATTCACCCTGGGTCATATGTATCTGGTTGGCAAGGGGGTAAAAAAGAACTACTCCAAGGCACGTCAGTGGTTGCGTCAGGCAGCAGAACAGGGACTGCCGACCGCGCAGTTTCATCTGGGGATGATGTATGCCAAGGGAACCGGAGTGCTGCAGAGTGACAGTGAAGCGCGCAAATGGTTGCAATGCGCGGCAGAACAGAGCTATCTCGATGCCCTGTATCATCTGGGAAAATTGCTCGCTGGGGGCAGTGAAGAGGTTCGTGACCCCCTGACCGCCGTGGTTTTACTGAAACAGGCTGCCACCCGCGGTCATCAACGTGCCCAGGTATTGCTGGGACAACACCTGGCCAAAGGGATCGGCGTGGCCCCGGATCTTTCCCTGGCTTACCACTGGTGGTGTGAAGCTGCCAAAGCCGGCAACGCTGATGCGCAATATAATCTCGGGGTGATGTATCTGAACGGCAAAGGGGTGAAAAAAGATCCTATCGAGGGCAAGCGCTGGCTGACCGAAGCCGCCGATCAGGGACATACCCGGGCGCAATATTGTCTCGGAGTGATGTACTCGACCGGGACCGGGGTGCCGCAGGATATTGATGAGGCGTTGCGTTGGAAGGAAGCAGCGGAGTTTTGGGAGTCCATCTAGTTTCTGATACAGAAACTAGATGTTTGATTCCCCGGGTTTTTCTCTTGGGCAAGAGCTTGTATTCCGCCTTGCATAATTGATGCATCTGTGCATAATGGCTCCATGAAGAGTTCATTTTCTATTCTCAATATCCAATCCGTAATTGATGCTACTGACCGCAATATCCTGGTGACAGATACCTCCGGGCAGGTCACCTTGATGAGTTGCCGTGCACAGCAATCTTTGGGTATTGCCCCTGGTGTCCGATTGGAACAGGATTATCCCGGCTTCTGGGAGCATGTTGAAAAAATTCTTATCGGCTCCTTGAGTCATTCTGAGGTTCCACTGCAGTTGTGTGGTTGTGAATATCTGGTGGCAGTCAACCCGCTATTGGAAAAGAAAACAATTGTCGGTGCTGTCTGTGTGCTGGTTGATAGCAGCCAGCTCGACATCATGACCCGCCGTCATCCCTCCTTCAATACCCTGTCGCGTGAACTCGACACTATTATCGATTCTTCCTCAGATGGACTCTTTGTTTGTGATGCCCACGCCAATGTTATTCGGATGAACCCGGCCTCGGAAAAAATCCATCAGATTTCTGCCAATGCTGTGGTTGGCCGCAATATGCGAGCGCTGATTGAGGAAGGCTTTATTGATCGCTCAGCGGCCTTAGAGGCCAGTATCAGCAGGGAGCGTGTCAGCCTTCTACAGAACAAGGGTGGCCATAAGCTGATTTCCATTGCAACACCGGTATTTGATGAACACTCAGAGTTGATCAGGGTGGTTGTCAGTGAGCGTGATGTCACCGAGATTGATGCGTTGCAGCGGGAACTGGAAAAGCAGGAAGCCCTCAAGAACAGTTTGCGTGACCAGATGCTTGCCATGCAACAGGCTGAGCTTGAGTCACAGCAGATTATTGCCCGCAGTCCGCAGATGATTCGTGCCGTGCAGCAAGCCATGCGGGTTGCCAAGGCTGATTCGTCGGTATTTATTCTCGGTGAATCCGGGGTGGGTAAGGGACTGATCGCTCACTTGATTCATACCCACTCAGCGCGTGCCGGGCAACCGCTGATCAAAATCAATTGTGGGGCGATCCCTGAATCCCTCATCGAAGCAGAGCTGTTTGGTTACGAAAAAGGGGCGTTTACCGGTGCTCTGAACAGCGGCAAGCCCGGTCAGTTTGAACTGGCTGACGGTGGAATTCTGTTCCTCGACGAAATTGCCGAGCTGCCCCTCGGATCGCAGGTCAAGTTGCTGCGTTTTCTTGAGGACGGCAAGATCACCCGTCTGGGTGACACTAAAGGGCGTAAGCTGGACGTCCGGGTGCTGGCCGCAACCCATCAGAATATGGAAGAAATGGTTGAACAGGGGCGGTTTCGTCTTGATCTTTACTATCGTCTCAATGTCATTCCCATCCAGATTCCGGCCTTGCGCGACCGCTCTGAATGTATTATCCCCCTGATTCATCATTATCTGGAAGAGTTCGGTAAGCGCAGTGGCAGTAGCAAACGCATGACCCGCGCTGCGCTGGATGCCCTGTGTGGCTATTCCTTCCCGGGCAACGTCCGCGAGTTGATGAATATCTGTGAGCGACTGGTGGTGATGGCAGAGACTGATGTTGTTGATGTTGACGACCTGCCCGGGCAGATCAGTGCCGTTCCTGTCTCGCCTGGTGCACATTCTTGTCCCCTCCCTATTGGTCTACCTCTTAAGGATGCTTTGGAAAGAATGGAAAAGGAAATACTGACCCGGGCGCTGTGCACACATCATTCACAGCTGGAAATAGCTGAGTCTCTGGGAGTTAACCAGTCAACAATTGCCAGAAAACTGAAAAAACATCAGCTTATCTGTTAAGTTCGCCAATTTACACTATTATGCATCTTTGCATAGGATGGCGCTTCATCGTTTTTTCTTTTCCTTCGCGGATAAGAAAAACACCCGTGAATAAAAAATTCTGATTTAACTAAATCTTTAAAAAACACCAGCTAACCTCCCCCTTCTGAAACACATTAAGTTCGTTTTATCTGACAAAACAGGGTTTGGCATCTTCTTTGCTCTAGCTCTAGGGAGGTTTCAGTTCGTTGTTTGCTTTGTCCCCCCCCATTCCATAAGAGGAGAATCATGAACCTTTTGAACAATGCCGTACTGTCCGTTCCGTATCCCCAGAATGAGCCTGTATTGAGTTATGCTCCCGGTACTCCTGAGCGTAGCCAGATCAGGGAGGCACTGGCTGACCTGAAATCCAAAGAGGTGGAAGTTCCGCTGATTATTGGTGGCAAGGAAGTGCGTACCGGTGATTTGGCAAAAATTGCCTGTCCCCATGACCATTCAGTGACCCTCGGCCAATACCACAAGGCCGGTCCTAAAGAGACCCAGATGGCTATCGATGCCGCAATGGCCGCCAAACCCGCGTGGGAAGCCCTGCGCTGGGAAGAGCGGGCGGCGATTTTTCTCAAAGCGGCAGAGCTGCTGGCCGGTCCCTACCGCTTTCTGGTCAATGCGGCAACCATGCTTAATATCAGCAAGAGCCCCTATCAGGCCGAGATCGACTCCGCCTGTGAGCTAATCGACTTCTTGCGTTTCAATGTGTATTTCGCCCAGCAGGTCTATGCTGAGCAGCCTCTGCACTCGCCGCCCCCGATCTGGAACTACGTCCAGCATCGTCCCCTGGAAGGTTTTGTTTTTGCTATTGCGCCTTTCAATTTTACCGCCATTGCCGGTAACCTGCCGACCTCGCCGGCGATTATGGGTAATACCGTGTTGTGGAAACCCGCCTCCTCCGCGGTTTATGCACCCTACTATTTAATGAAACTGCTGCAGGAAGCCGGATTGCCCGATGGCGTCATCAATTTTGTTCCCGGTTCCGGTGCCAATGTGGGCGATACCTGCCTGAACAGCCCCGACTTTGCCGGAATTCACTTTACCGGCAGTACCGGCGTGTTCCAGGGGATGTGGAAGCAGATCGGCAGCAACATCGCCGACAACCTTTATAAAAGTTATCCGCGTATTGTTGGTGAAACCGGCGGCAAGGATTTTATCTTTGCCCATAGCTCGGCTGATGTTGCAGCGTTATCTACGGCTATTGTTCGGGGCGCCTTTGAGTATCAGGGCCAGAAATGTTCCGCCGCCTCCCGCGCTTATATTCCTGAATCCCTGTGGGAGCCGGTAATGACCGAGCTCAAAGCCCAGTGCGGCCGCATCAAAATGGGTGACGTTACTGATTTTTCGACCTTCTTTAATGCCGTCATCGATCGTAATGCCTTCAAGTCGATTACCGCCTATATCGATTACGCCAAAGAATCGGCGGATGCCGAGATTGTGATCGGTGGCAATTATGACGACAGCAAGGGGTTCTTTATTGAGCCGACGGTCATTGTGACCACTGACGCGCATTTCAAAACCATGGAAGAAGAGATCTTCGGCCCGGTCATCACTCTGTACCGTTATGCCGATGCTGACCTTGATGCCGCCCTTGAGCTGTGTGACACAACCTCTCCCTACAGTCTTACCGGGGCCGTGTTCGCCCAGGATCGTACTGCGGTCAGCAAGGTGATGAAGAGGCTGGAAAATGCTTCGGGCAATTTCTACATTAATGATAAACCTACCGGAGCAGTGGTTGGCCAGCAACCCTTTGGTGGCGCTCGTGCCTCAGGTACCAACGATAAGGCCGGCAGCAAGCAGAATCTGATGCGCTGGGTGTCGGTGCGGGCAGTCAAAGAGAACTTTGTGCCGCCGCGTAGTTTCGAATATCCCTACATGGCAGATGAGTAGGGGCGGGGTTTCCGCGCCCGGGGTGGGGGAAACCCCGCCCCTACATTTCAATATTTATCCGACAGAGCAATTCATAAAGATTGCACTCTAATCAGCGACCAGGAAACGCCCTATGTCATTATTTAATTACGCTGTTGCCAAAACGATCATGCATGTGCCCAAGCCGATTGTCAGTTATTTTGCCAAAGGGTATATCGCCGGGTCGACCCTGGCCGATGCC
>JAWOFG010000223.1:0-4084 GCA_046482365.1 Pelovirga sp.
GGGTTGATGAGCAGGATTCGCATAATTTTTTTTACCAGAAAACCGCAAAAAAAAGACAAAGGGGAAAGATTTGTTACACTCCAATAGTGGTGGTTGGAGTGAGACAATAATATTACTAAATATGTTATATATAAACATTTACAGCAAATTTACACATAGCTGATGTATGAATATTCTGACACTTTTCCAGAAATTACAAGGGTTAGGGTAAGGAGGTGATGATTGTGCCCTATTTCGTCTAAGGATAATCCCATCTGCCACTCTGTATTCTGCCAACTTTTTGGAGGTAACTGATGAAAAAAACGCAACGTCTCTTGATCTTCATCATTTTCGGAGCAGTTCTACCACTGATGATTATTGCCTGTGTAAGCGTAGCTCCTAAAACTGAAGCTTCTGTTTTGGAGAATTCCGGACATGCGGTACCGATGGGGACCCAGGATTGTATTGCTTGCCACCGTGCTGCCACGCCGGATGCAGTGCAGCAGTGGGAACAGAGTGCCCATGGCTTTGCGCTGGTTCATTGTCAAGTGTGTCACGGTGATGAAAAGAACTTTGCCAGGTCTCCTGGCAGTGAAAATTGTCGCAGCTGTCATGCCGCTGAGGTTGAAAACAATCTGGCTAAACCGGGTACCAATTGTGCTGTCTGCCATATTGCACACAACTTCACCATTCACCGGGTTCACCAATACAAGTAATTAAACATCAGGAGGTCAGCAATGGGATGTTCAGGAATTACGCGCAGGGACTTCATTAAATATTCTGCTGCAGCTGCGGCTGCTACTTCTATCGGCTTAACCGTCCCCAAATGGGCGATGGCTCAGGATGTCGATGTTGAAAAGTGGGTCAAAGGGGTCTGTCGCTTTTGCGGTACCGGTTGTGGTGTCTATGTCGGGGTCAAGGGCGGTAAGGTTGTTGCCACCAAAGGAAATCCCGATGCCAAAACCAATTTTGGTTTTCTCTGTGTCAAGGGGATGATGGCTTACAAGATCATGGAACATCCGGATCGGCTGAAAAAGCCTTTGGTTCGTCAGGCCGATGGAAAATTCAAAGAGGCCAGTTGGGATGAAGCGCTTGGTCTGGTTGCAGGTAAGTTCAAAGATCTGCGATCAAAGTACGGCAAGGATGCTGTTGCCTATTATGGATCCGGGCAAGCAATGACGGAGGAGACCTACACCTTTAACAAGTTTTGGAAGGGCGGTCTTGGCAGTAATATGGTTGAGGGCAACCCCCGCTTGTGTATGGCCAGTGCTGTCGGTGGTTACATGTCAGTCTATGGTTCGGATGAGCCGGCAGGAAGTTATGCCGATATCGAAAACAGCAAGTGCCTGTTTATTACTGGTTCCAATACCACCGAGGCCCATCCGATTCTGTTCCGGCGGATCATGCGCCACAAAATGAAAAATCCGGATGTCAAAATTATCATCTGTGAGCCGCGTAAAACCAATACCGCGAAGATTGCAGACCTCTGGTTGCCCGTCGATCCGGGAACTGATCTGGCGGTTTTCCACAGTATGGCCCGCGAAATCATCAAAAATGGTTGGCATGATCCAAAGTTTATCGAGGAAAATACCCGGATTACTGATGGCAAAGATGCTTTCGATTTGGCCAAATATATTGATCATGTTGAGCAATTTGATCCAGAAACAGTCGAAAAAATTACTCGTTGCCCCGCAGCTAATATTCGCAAGGCAGCCGAGTGGTTTGCCAACAGTGGTGCGACTACCTCGCTGTGGTGCATGGGGCTAAATCAGCGCACCCGTGGCGTCTGGGCCAACAACCTGATCCATAACCTGCACCTGATTACCGGTCAGATCGGTTTTGTCGGTGCCGACGCTTTTTCATTGACCGGTCAACCCAATGCCTGTGGCGGTGTGCGTGAAACCGGTGCCCTGTGCCATCTGCTGCCTGGCACCAAGCCGGTTGCCAACAACATGTGGCGGGCTCATGTGGAAAAAGAATGGGGCGTTCCCGAAGGAACTATTAATCCCAAGCCTGGTTTCCACACGATGAAGATGTTTGACAATCTGGGAGCGGAGAATGACGGTAACAAGCCGATCAAGGCGATGCTGGTCTGTACCACCAACCCGGCTCATTCATTGCCGAACCTGAACAAATATCTCTCCGGGATGAAAGATTCCTTTCTGGTTGTGCTTGATATCTTCCCGACCCGTACCACTCAGTTGGCCGATGTCATCCTGCCAGCCGCCTTTATCTACGAGAAGGGCGGGGTCTACGGTTGTTCCGAACGCCGTAGTCAGATGACGGAAAAAGCGGTCGAGCCCCCCGGCGAGGCACGTGCCGATCTATGGATCGCTGCGCAGTTGGCCAAACGCATGGGGCTGGAGAAGCTGATTCCATGGAACCAGGATGACTCCATGGCGGCTAATGAAATGGCCTGGAACGATTATATTAAAATCACCAGGGATACCGATCATACTATGTGGGGTATGACTTATGAGCGGCTGAAGAAAAGTAAGGAAGGGATTCAGTGGCCCTGTCCGAGTGAGGATCATCCGGGAACTTACAAGCGTTATGTTCGGGGGATGGACCCGATGTTTGAGCATCAGGGATTCATCGAGAAATTCGGTAAAACAATGCCGAAAGATCGTAAGGTCGTGTTTTATATGGATGGTAAAAACGAAGGTCGAGCTAATATTTTCCTTCGTCCTTACAAGGGTGCCGAAGAAGTTCCCAGCGCGGAATATCCCTTTTACCTGACTACTGGGCGCGTTATCGAACAATGGCACACAGGCACCATGACCATGCGTATTCCGGAAATCGCCCGTGCCCATCCCAACGGTTATCTGGAAATTCACCCGGATGATGCCCGCAAGTACAATATCAAAGTTGGAGATATGGTTGAGGTAGCGAGCATCAGGGGGCGTTGTGAATTCCCCGCAGTGCTGACCGATGCCGCACTGCCGGGCATTTTGTTTGTCGCTATGCATGATCAGAAGCTGGAACGTCTGGTCAATTTCCTCTGTAACGATGCAGTTGATCCCGGCTCTTTTGAGCCCGAGTACAAGATTGCCGCAGTAAAGATCAAGAGACTTTCCGGCCCTAAAAATGTGGCGGATCGCTTTATCATATCGGACGTCAATGCCACCTTTGAGAGTGCCTGATTTCTGAGCCAGTAACAGCCCCGGCGCCAGCGCCGGGGCATTCCATCGGTCGACTGAAAAACAAGGGGCTAATATGATATTTTCCGGCAGTATAGTCACCATAGAAAAGGGTTCGTTGGAGGCGGTGAAATCGTTTTTGTCCGGGTTCCCGCAGGTTGAGATCCATCAACAGACTGAAGATGGACGACAGTTGGTAACCGTTTTTGAAGCCCGCGATGACAAAGAACTGGAAGCGCTGTGCCTGACCCTGAAAGAGAATTCGCACATTCTGGATGTGGCCCACCATTACTTCAATTATGAGGAAGAGGTTGAAGAAATCCGCGCGACGGGGAAAAAACCCGATTTGCGCGGGATCGGCAAAATGTCAGGTGGTAAAAACTTCAACTGATGGGATTTGTTGAGGCCCTGCGCCAGCGACTCAATCAGAATCCCTTCAAAGGGTTCTTTCGTCTGAACCGTTTGCGACCCCCGGGGGCGGTGGCGGAAGAACGCTTCATGGAGTTGTGCATCCGCTGTGCCCGCTGTATCGAAGTCTGCCCTTACGATTCTATCCGGCGCGCTGATGTCTACGCCAGTCTGCAGATCGGCACTCCCTATATATATGCCGAAGAAAAGGCCTGTTACCTGTGTATGGTATGTCCTCCAGTCTGTCCGACCGGCGCCCTTGATACGAGTCTGAAAAAAGCTGAGGAGGTCGCTATTGGCAGGGCCGTCATTGATCAGGACCTGTGTCTGAACTATCTCTATGTCAAAGAGGAGGAAAGTGGTCAGGCGTCCGGCATGGCGACTATCTGTAACACCTGTTACAACGCCTGCCCGTTAAGGGATAAGGCGATCGTCATGGAAAAATTTTTACTTCCAGTCATTACCGAAGAATGTGTCGGTTGCGGCATCTGTGTAGAAAAATGTCCGACCAAGCCGAAACGTGCTGTCAATATTGTGCCGACCGGCATGATCGATGA
>JAWOFG010000230.1:0-12920 GCA_046482365.1 Pelovirga sp.
TGAGCTGAGGGTTTACCATCGACCGTCACAGCAGTCCAGCCGTCGTCAAGAATCGACACACCGGGCCTGCCGACATTGACCATCGGTTCTATTGCCAGAGTCATCCCCGGACGCAATCTGGGGCCGGCACCAGGCGAACCATAGTTGGGTATCTGTGGATCTTCATGGAGTTGGCGGCCGATACCATGACCTACAAACTCACGCACCACACTGAAGCCTGCGGCTTCGACCCAGGACTGCACAGCGTGTGAAATATCTGACAAATGACCATCAGGCTGTGCCGCATCAATACCTTGTTGCAACGACTGACGGGTAACATCAAGCAGTCGCTGGGTTTCACTGTTAACCTCACCTACCGAGAAGGTAATCGCATGATCACCGTAAAACCCCTCAGAAACCAGGCCGAAATCGACACTGAGAATATCACCTTCAACCAGTGGAGTGGCATTTGGGAAACCGTGCACAATCTGTTCGTTCGGTGATGCGCAAATCGTATAAGGAAAACCACCATAACCCTTAAATGCCGGCTTAACATTCCATTTACGACACTGATTATACGCAATCGTATCCAGCTCTAGGGAGGTGATCCCCGGCTTGATCTTGTCCCGCAACAACATCAACACTTCTGCGACCATACGCCCGGCACGTCGCATTTTTTTCAGTTCGGTCTGCGACTTTAATACTATCAATTCAACGCGCCTGTAACCCAGCCAGAATCTGTTGCTGAACATCCTCGATCCCGGCCATACCGTTTACTGTCAACAATATTCCCGCTCGACGATAATAATCTTCAAGCGGCGCTGTTTGTTGGCGATAGGCATCCATCCGACGGCGGATAGTTTCCTCATGGTCATCATCACGCTGGATAAGCTCACCTGAACAGGCAGAGCACGAACCATCTGCCGCCGGAGGGTCAAATTTAAGGTGAAAACCTTTGCCACAATTTTTACAGGAGCGGCGACCGGTCAAACGCTCAACCAGGGCACTGACATCCACCTGCAAGGAAACAACAGCATCCAGTTCCTTATTCAACTGAGCCAGAGAATCATTAAGGGCATCAGCCTGAGGAACTGTCCGTGGAAAGCCATCAAGGATAAATCCTTCGTCACAATCCGGCTCCTGCAATCGCTCATGGACAATACCAACAACTACAGCATCCGGCACCAGATCACCTGCATCCATATAAGCCTTAGCCTTAAGGCCCATCGGTGTTGACGCCTTGACCGCGGCCCGCAACATATCACCAGTGGAAATCTGTGGGATGTTGAAGCGCTTTTCCAATAAAGCAGACTGGGTGCCTTTTCCAGCACCTGGAGGTCCAAGCAAAATCAAATTCATGACGAAAACCTAACCGTGTCTCCCCTTGAGGGTGACACCCTTCATAAAACCCTCGTACGAACGCGATATCAGATGTGCGTCAATCTGTGCTGAAGTATCCATCCCGACAGCAACAACAATAAGCAACGCCGTACCACCAAAGAAAAATGGCACGTTTAATTGACTAATCAGTACTGTAGGCAACACACACACTGCTGATACGTAAATGGCACCCGCAAAGGTTAAGCGACTCAAGACGGTATCAAGATAGGTTGCGGTCTCCTTGCCGGGTCTTATCCCCGGAACAAAACCACCCTGATTCTTGATGTTTTCAGCTACGTTAACCGGGTTAAAGGTTATAGCCGTGTAGAAGTAGCAGAAGAAAACAATAAAAGCAACATAAAATATATTGTAGACCAGATGCTCTGGAGACAGATAGGCGGAGACCTGCTGAACCCAGGGGACATCGACAAAACTGGCAATGGTTGCCGGGAACATCATGATCGAACTGGCAAAGATTGGCGGAATAACGCCAGCCATGTTGATCTTCATCGGCAGATGACTGGATTGACCACCCATGTTACGCATGCCGACAACTCGTTTTGCATAATGAATCGGCACCCTGCGCTGGGCTCGCTCCATGAAAACAATAGCAGCGACAGTAGCTAGCATCAAAGTCAGGATAAAGATAATCACCGTTGGGGTCATAGCCCCGGTTTCCAACAGACGCAGGGTATTAACGATGGCCGAAGGCATTCCTGCCACAATACCGGCAAAAATGATCAATGAAATACCGTTACCGATACCCCGTTCAGTAATCTGCTCGCCCAACCACATGACAAAGGCAGTACCGGCTGTCAGGGTTATGACTGTCATCAGAATAAAACCGATCCCCGGATTCGGCACAACCGGTTCACCGGCTGGCCCGACCATCCCCTGAAGACCATAGGCCATTCCGGCGCCCTGGATGATCGCCAGGACAATTGTTCCGTAACGAGTATATTCGGTGATCTTTTTACGGCCCTGCTCACCCTCCTTGGATAACTTTTCCAAGGGCTCATAAACCACAGTGAGCAGTTGCAGGATGATAGAGGCACTGATATAGGGCATGATGCCCAGAGCAAAAACCGCCATCATCTCGAGGGCACCACCGGTGAATGCACTGACAAGACCTAACAGGGTCCCTTCAGTTCCGGCAAAGAACTGTGCTAGAACCTGTCCGTCAATACCCGGCGTAGGAACATGGCAACCAATGCGGTAAACTGCAAGAATAGTTAGAGTGAAAGCAATCCTGCGGCGCAACTCCGGTATTGCCAGAATATTCTGTACAGTTGATAGCATCAAATAACCTCAGCCTTACCACCTGCAGCTTCAATTTTTTCAACGGCGGCACTGCTGAATTTGTGGGCCTGTACCGTGAACGCCTTAGTGATTTCGCCATCCGCAAGAATCTTAATTCCATCCTTCATTTTCTTCACCAGACCAGCCTTGCCATAGAGCTCAAGGGTGACGGTTGTATCGGCATCAAAACAATCCAGCTCACGCAGATTAATAAGATTATAATCTTTCTTGTTAATCGAGGTAAATCCACGTTTGGGCAAACGACGCTGCAGAGGCATCTGTCCACCCTCAAACCCGGGCTTAATGCTGCCACCACTGCGGGCCTTTTGACCTTTGTGACCCTTGCCGGACGTTTTTCCTGTGCCGGAGCCTGGTCCGCGACCAATACGTTTTTTATTTTTAGTAGAACCGGGAGCCGGTTTCAATTGACTTAAATCCATGATACTGCCCTTTATTCTGTAGTCAGTCCTCAACAACAACCATATGCTCGACCTTGCGGATCATTCCACGTATTTCCGGAGTATCCTGCAATGTCACCGTCTGATTCAGGCGTCTAAACCCGAGGCCTTTGAGTACATTGGAAAAATAAGCCTTACGGCCGATAGGACTCTTTTTTAAGGTGACCTTAACTTCTGTCGCCATCCTGCATCTCCATGATTTCTTGCTTAAGCCTGGTTGATACCGCGACGTGCGTGAATTTCTTCAGGACTCTTAAGCATCTTTAAAGCATTAATAGTAGCCTTGACGACATTGTGTGGGTTGTTGGTGCCCAAACATTTAGTCAATACATTACCAACCCCGACCGACTCAAGAACCGGTCGCACTGCGCCTCCGGCAATGACCCCGGTACCCTCAGAGGCAGGCTTAAGCAACACCCTGCCGGCCCCAAACTTGCCGACAACATCATAGGGGATGGTGCTTCCCTGCTGAATCGGAACCCGGATCAGACTTTTCTTGGCTTGCTCAACAGCCTTACGGATCGCTTCAGGCACTTCTTTGGCTTTTCCTAGACCATAACCCACATGACCATCACCATCACCGACAACAACCAGGGCAGAAAAGCTGAATCGACGTCCACCTTTTACAACTTTGGCATTACGATTGATATGAATTACACGGTCGGTCAATTCCAATTTATCTGGATCAATGCGCAGCACAGATCATCTCCTCTATAGTTTGAGTCCAGCTTCCCGTGCCGCATCGGCCAGAGCCTGAACGCGCCCCTGATACAGGAATCCATTTCGATCAAAAACAACATTGCTGATATTTTTTTCCAGTGCCTTGCGAGCAACAGTTGCGCCCACAACCTTTGCGGCTTCAACATTGCCCTTGTGGTTCATATCGACGCCGCTTTCCAACGTTGAGGCGGCCACCAAAGTAGTACCTGCAGTGTCATCAATAATCTGGGCATAAATATGATTTGCACTGCGAAAAACAGAAAGCCGGGGGCGCTCACTTGTACCACGAACTTTTTTACGCACGCGGGCTTGACGCTTGAGTCGTGCCTGACGTCTCATCTGAGAAACATTCACAGTCTTGCTCCTTGCTTTATAATCATCTATTTACCAGCTTTGCCGGCTTTACGCAGAATACGTTCATCGGCATACTTGATGCCTTTACCTTTGTAGGGTTCCGGGGCACGGAATGAGCGTATTTTTGCTGAGGTAGAACCAACCAGTTGCTTATCTATACCGATGACGCTTAACTTGGTCTGTTTTTCAACCTCAACGGAAATACCTTCAGGCAACTCATAAACCACCGGATGGGAATACCCAAGAGACATGGTCAACAGGTTACCACTAATTTCAGCCCGGTAACCAACACCATTAATTTCAAGTGCCTTTTTAAAGCCCTGGGAGACACCAACCACCATGTTATTGACCAGGGAACGGGTCAAACCATGCAATGCCAGATCGGTTTTTTCGTTACTGGGGCGATTGACGACAATCTGATCGGCCTCCACTTCAATCACCATGCGCTCATGCAATGATTGCTTCAACGTTCCTTTTGGTCCAGTCACAGTCATCTCATTTCCACTCAGAGACACCTTTACTCCAGCAGGAACGGGAACTGGCAACTTTCCTATACGTGACATTTTGATACTCCTCGCTCTGCTTTACCAGATGGTACAAACAACTTCGCCACCAACATTCTCACGGCGCGCAGAGACGTCGTCCATGACACCCTTGGAGGTCGATATAATAGAAACTCCGAGGCCATTTTTCACCCTGGGTATTTCATCCTTAGTGACATATACGCGGCAACCCGGCTTTGAAATTCGCTTGATCTCATGAATAACAGGCGATTGGTTAGCATCGTATTTAAGAAAAATACGCAATATACCCTGTTTGCTATCACTAATGACTTTGAAGTTTTTCAAATAACCCTGTTCGTGCAATACAGTTGCAACGGCAACCTTCATATTGCTCGACGGCATATCAAGTTTTGCATGACCGGCCATTCCTGCATTGCGAATGCGAGTCAGCAAATCTGCCATCGGATCTGTCATGGACATAGATGGTTCTCCTTAACGCTGTTACCAGCTGGACTTGACGACTCCGGGAATCTTTCCTTCGGACGCCAGTTTCCGCAGACAAATTCTGCACATATTAAACTTACGATAATAAGCACGTGGACGACCGCAAATCGGACAGCGATTATACTGACGAACTCCGAATTTTTGGGTTCGTTTTGATTTAGCAATCATCGATTTCTTTGCCACTGTTTCCTCCGCTTCGTGTAGTAACTATTTTCTGAACGGCATGCCGAGACCGGACAAGAGTGCGCGTCCTTCCTCGTCAGTTTTAGCCGTTGTAACAATGGTAATATTCATTCCGGAAACCTTGGCAATAAGATCAAGATCGATTTCTGGAAAAATAAGTTGTTCGCGGATCCCAAGTGTATAATTACCACGACCATCAAAAGCCTTTGGTGAAATCCCCTTAAAATCGCGAACACGTGGCAAGGCAACATTAATAAGACGATCGAGAAATTCCCAAGCACGGTCATGACGCAGAGTAACGCATGCACCGATCGACATCTCTTCGCGCAACTTAAAACTGGCAATCGACTTTCTTGCCTTGGTAATGACTGCCTTTTGTCCGGTAATCCGACCGAGCTCTTCAACTGCGGACTCAAGAAGCTTAGGGTTCTGAATGGCTTCACCCAGCCCCATATTAAGGACTACCTTCTCAATTTTCGGAACTTCCATGACATTTCGGTACTGGAATTCTTTCATCAGAGCCGGAACCTGCTCCTGAAGATGCATCTGCTTTAACCTGGCCATCAAAATCTCCGTTTATTTATCAACGCTCGCGTTACATTTTTTACAGTAACGGGTTTTATTACCATCTTCGAGTTTGCGTACACCGGTTCGGGTCGGTTCATTACAGGAACCACAAACCAGCATGACATTGGAAAGGCTGATTGCAGCTTCCTTTTCAACAATACCGCCCTCGGGGTTGAGCTGACTCGGACGCGTATGGCGCTTCACAACATTCAAACTCTCAACGATCACCCGCCCTTTGTCAGGCATAACGCGTAGCACTTTGCCTGTTTTACCACGCTCTTTGCCGGCGATAATTTTCACCATGTCATCTTTTTTGACATGCAGTTTAGCTATAGACATTACTTAATTTCTCCAGTGATAATTTACTACAGAACTTCCGGGGCCAACGACGCGATTTTCACGAAATGGCGCGCGCGCAGCTCTCTGGCAACTGGGCCAAAAATACGGGTTCCGATCGGCTCATTACCATTATTGACAACAACAGCGGAATTATTGTCAAAACGGATAAAAGAGCCGTCAGGACGTGGCACCTCTTTGGTTGTCCGGACAATTACCGCACGCACAACGTCACCTTTTTTAACTTTTGAATTAGGCAGTGCCTCTTTCACGCTACAAATGATGATATCGCCAACACCGGCATATTTGCGCTTGGAACCACCGGGGACCTTGATACAGCAAAGTTTTTTGGCCCCGGAATTATCTGCCACGCTAAGCATGGATTGCATCTGGATCATGACATTAACTCCTACGCCGTAACGGCTTTCTCCAGTATCTGGCGTACACGCCACCGCTTATCCTTGGACAAGGGTCTGGATTCAACTATAAGAACCTTATCACCGACGGAGCAACTGTTGGTCTCATCGTGAGCTTTACAGGTAACTTTCCGCTTAATGATCTTTTTGTACATACTATGCTTCACCAGGTTATCCATCTTAACGACAACGGTCTTGTCCATCTTGTCGCTGACTACGATTCCAACCCTGGTATTTCTCTTGCCGCGCTCTGTAACTTCTTGACTCATGTGGCCTCTCACTTAAGCTTTTTGCTTGCTGGACAGAAATGTTTTAACCCGAGCAATATCCTTGCGCACCTGGGACACCCTGGCTGAATTCTCTAAGTGTCCGGTATGCAACTGGAATCGCAGATTAAATAATTCTTTATGCAGTTCGGTCTCTTTGGCACAAAGCTCATCGACACTGAGATCCTTAAATTCACTAGCCTTCATTGCCGTCCTCTCTCTTCACAAACCGGGTTTTCATCGGCAGCTTATGGGCACCAAGACGAAATGCCTCACGGGCTATTTCTTCGGTTACACCCTGCATTTCATAAAGAATATGGCCCGGCTTGACGACGGCTACCCATTTATCAAGGGACCCCTTACCTTTACCCATACGGGTTTCAGCTGGCTTACTGGTGACCGGCTTATGAGGAAAAGTGCGGATCCAGATTTTACCGCCGCGCTTGATGTAGCGAGTCATGGCACGACGCGCAGCTTCAATTTGACGAGCGGATAGCCATCCACACTCAGTCGCCTGGAGCGCGTAATCACCGAAGCTGACTTCGGTGCCACGGGTGGCCTGACCGGTCATCCTGCCGGTAAATTGCTTTCTATGTTTAACCTTCTTGGGCATTAACATGATTTGTTACTCCTGATCAGCCCGCTGGCTGTTCTTTTTCTTTGCCTAGCACTTCACCTTTGAAAATGAGTACCTTCACTCCAATAATTCCGTAGGTCGTCTTTGCTTCAGCAAAACCGTAGTCGATGTCAGCGCGTAGGGTATGCAGTGGAACGCGCCCCTCACGATACCATTCGGTACGACTCATCTCAGCACCACCGAGGCGACCGGAACAGGTGATTTTGATCCCTTTGGCACCGAACTTCAAAGCCATCGTGACGCTTCTTTTCATTGCCCGGCGGAAAGCAACTCGTCTTTCTAGTTGCAGAACCACGTTCTCAGCAACAAGTTGCGCATCAACTTCAGGTTTGCGAACTTCCTGAATATTGATAAAGCACTCATCATCGGTAATCTTGGCTAATTCGGCTTTCAGAACTTCAACCTCTGACCCTTTTTTACCAATGATGATACCCGGACGCGCAGCATAGATATTAATCTTGACCTTATTCGCAGCGCGCTCAAGCTCTATTTTAGAAATGCCTGCATGAAAAAGACGTTTTTTCAGAAATGCACGCAGCTTCAGATCTGCATGAAGCTTAGCTGCATAATCTCCATCTGCATACCAGCGGGACTCCCAAGTCCGGTTGATACCCAGACGAAATCCTATCGGATGAACTTTCTGGCCCAAAGGGATACCTCCTCGAATTACTTGACGTTCAATACCACAGTAATGTGGCTGGTCGGTTTACGAATCCGGCTGGCACGCCCTTGAGCACGCGGCATAAACCGCTTAAGCACTGGACCCTGATCAACCATAATCGATTTGACAAACAACTTGTCAACATCAGCTGCACCTAGCTGCTCAGCGTTGGCCACTGCCGACTTAAGCAACTTACTAACAATCGGAGCACTTTTCTGGGGAGAAAAGCGCAACAAATTAAGGGCATCCTGAATGTCCTTACCACGTATCATATCAACTACCAGTCTCGCCTTACGTGGAGAAAGACGGACGTTTCGCAACTTAGCTTGTGCTTCCATTATTCGAAACTCCTGTCAGGATAGAAACTATCTGACCTTGCTTTTCTTGTCACTGCCATGACCGTAGTAGGTACGGGTTGGCGCGAATTCACCGAGCTTGTGTCCAACCATATTTTCACTGACAAACACCGGTACAAACTTTTTGCCGTTATGGACGGCAAAGGTCATACCAACGAATTCAGGGATGATTGTTGACCGCCGAGACCAGGTCTTCACTACCTTATTGCGACTTGTGTCGCCCTCAATTTCAACTTTACGCATCAGTGATTCTTGAACGTAAGGTCCTTTTTTAACCGATCTTGCCACGTTCGCCTCCTACAGGCTTATAAACTATTTTTTATTTCTACGACGAACAATAAAATTGTCAGTGCGTTTATTGGATCTGGTTTTGTAGCCTTTGGTTGGCACGCCCCAGGGAGTAACCGGATGACGCCCGCCGGAACTCTTTCCTTCACCACCACCATGAGGGTGATCGACCGGGTTCATTGCTACACCACGCGATTGTGGGCGTTTACCCAACCAGCGGTTACGACCAGCCTTGCCGATTTTGATTTTTTCGTGATCGAGATTGCCAACTTGACCAATGGTTGCGCGGCATTCTTGAAGCACCAGGCGAACCTCGCCTGAGGGTAGCCGCAACTGCGCATAACGTCCTTCTTTTGCTGCGATCTGGGCATAGGTGCCGGCGCTACGTGCCAACTGGCCCCCTTTGCCGACCTTGAGTTCAACATTGTGGACCCATGTGCCCAGCGGGATTGAGCGAATAGCAAGGGCGTTACCGGGACGAATATCTGCATTTTCACTGGCAACGACAGTATCTCCAACATTGAGGCCTGATGGCGCAAGAATATAACGCTTTTCACCATCGGCATAAAACAATAAGGCAATCCGTGCGCTCCGATTGGGATCATACTCAACAGCCGCGACCTTTGCCGGAACTTCAAGCTTGTCACGTCGAAAATCGACGACCCGATATTGCTTTTTATGACCACCACCGGTGTGTCTTTTGGTAATGCGTCCGGCATTGTTACGACCGCCACTACGCTTAATCGGTTCTACTAATGATCTCTCCGGCTTACTTTTGGTAATTTCTTCAAAAGTCGAAGACGTCATTTGACGACGCCCAGGAGAAGTCGGATTATATTTTCTGATGCCCATAATTAGCTACTCCATACCTGCTAAGCGTACTGATTAGACGCCGAAAAAATCGATGTCACTTCCCTCTGCGAGGGTTACAAATGCCTTTTTCCAATTATTGCGTTGTCCCAAGTTGGTGCCGACACGCTTTACCTTGCCACGAATAACAGCAGTGTTAACGGTTTTGACTTTAACATCAAAGGCATCTTCAATGGCGCGTTTGATCTCAATTTTATTGGCACCACGCGCAACTTCAAAAGTAACAACGCCGGAATCCTCTTTAAGCAGGTTCCCTTTTTCAGTAATCAACGGCTTACGAATAATCTGATGCAGTGGTTTCATTGCTCCAATGCTCCTTCTACTTCCGTCACAGCCGCCTCTGTCATCATCAGATTCGGATATTTGAGAATATCATAGACATTGATGCCGGTGGCACGCAGCACTTTGACTTTAGGTAGATTGCGGGCAGACAGTTCCACATTCTTGTTTTCACTGTCAATAACAATCAGCGCACCTTCCAACTCAAAACGCTCAACGAACTGGCGGAATTCCTTAGTGCTGATCGCATCGAGGGAAAGCTCTTTGAGCAGCAGCAACTTCTCAGCCTGAAAACGGGCTGAAAGGGCACTGCACAGAGCGGCTTTCTTGACCTTACGGTTCAGCTTGAAGGCAAAAGAACGCGGGGTCGGACCAAAGGCTACGCCACCACCCACAAAATGGGGGGCACGAACGGTTCCTTGCCGGGCATTACCTGTCCCCTTCTGGCGATAAGGCTTCTTGCCACCACCGGCAACTGCACTGCGATTTTTAACGGATGCAGTGCCTTGACGGCGAGCCGCGCGCTGATAACGAACCATGTCATGAAGTAAATACCCCCTGACTTCAACATTAAAAACTGTATCGGACAGGGTGCACTCACCTACCTGATTTTTATTCTGATCATACAAGGTTGCTGTTGCCATTATCTAACTCCTGAAGCTCCTGGCCTGCTAAGCCTTAATGCCTTTACGAATTTCTACCAGTCCGTTTTTTGGGCCGGGAACAGCACCACAAACAAGAATAAGATTTTGCTCCGGTCTGACATCAACAACAACCAAATTCTGCGTAGTAGTTCGATGATTACCCATCTGACCAGGCATCTTCTTGCCCTTAACGACCCTGGCTGGGGTAGCTGACTGACCGATAGCACCGGTTCTGCGTTTAAACATGGAGCCATGACTGGCACGCCCGCCGGAAAAACCCCAACGCTTGATAACGCCCTGAAAACCCTTGCCCTTGCTGGTAGCAGTGACATCAATCCGGTCTCCCGGCTTGAACATATCACAGGAAAACTGATCACCAACGGCACAGGTGCCGGCCGTTTGAAATTCACGAACAAAGGCAAAAGCGCCCTGACCGGCCTTTTTAAAGTGGCCCATTTCCGGCTTGTTCACGCGATGCGTACTTTTGACGCCAAAGCCGAGCTGAGCGGCATCGTAACCATCAGTGGCGACTGTTTTCAGTTGCAACACAGTGCAGGGTCCCGCTTCAATAACCGTCACCGGAATACGGCGCCCATCGGCCGCATATGTTTGCGACATCCCTATTTTTTTTCCTAACAATCCATTGATCATTGTCATAGCCTTAATTTATCGCTTAAATAACAAACGCTTAGAGCTTAATTTCTACGTCTACACCCGCTGACAGATCGAGTTTCATCAGCGCATCTACTGTCTGCTGGGTCGGGTCCATAATATCGAGCAGACGCTTGTGGGTCCGGATTTCAAACTGCTCGCGACTTTTTTTGTCGACATGTGGACCACGTAGCACACAGTATTTATTAATAATTGTGGGCAGAGGAATAGGGCCGACCAAGCGTGAACCAGTGCGCTTGGTTGTATCAACTATCTCTGCAACAGCCTGATCCAGCAGACTGTGATCATAGGCCTTCAGGCGAATTCTGATTTTTTGTGTAGACATCTGTATTCCTCAGTTTTTTTATTGTTACTCAATCACTTCACTGACAACGCCGGCGCCGACTGTGCGGCCACCTTCGCGGATCGCAAAGCGCAACTCTTTGTCCATCGCAATCGGGGTGATCAGATCAACCGTCATGGCGATGTTATCACCCGGCATGACCATCTCAACGCCTTCCGGCAGTTCAACTATTCCGGTCACGTCAGTGGTACGGAAATAGAACTGGGGACGGTAGCCCTTGAAGAACGGCGTATGACGCCCGCCTTCTTCCTTGGTCAGAACATAGGCTTCAGCCTTGAACTTGGTGTGCGGGGTGATACTGCCGGGCTTGGCCAGAACCTGACCCCGCTCGATGTCTTCCCGCTTGACGCCGCGCAACAGAATCCCGACGTTGTCGCCGGCCTGTCCCTGATCCAGCAGCTTGCGAAACATCTCAACCCCGGTAACTACCGTTTTAACAGTCGGCTTCATCCCAACGATGGCGACTTCTTCCTGCACCTTGACGATGCCGCGCTCGATCCGGCCGGTGGCAACGGTACCGCGTCCGGAGATGGAGAAGACGTCTTCAACCGGCATCAGGAAGGGACGGTCAACGGCACGCTCGGGCTCGGGGATGTAGCTGTCAACAGCGTCCATCAGCTCGAGAACCTTGTTCTTGCCGATTTCGTCATCACGCCCTTCAAGGGCGGCCAGGGCACTGCCGGCGATGATCGGAATATCGTCACCAGGAAAATCGTAGCTGGACAACAGCTCGCGGATTTCCATGTCGACCAGCTCGAGCAGTTCTTCGTCGTCGACCATGTCAGCTTTGTTCAAAAACACAACCATCGCCGGTACGCCAACCTGACGGGCAAGCAGAATGTGCTCTCGGGTCTGGGGCATCGGACCGTCAGCGGCGGAGACAACCAGAATGGCGCCGTCCATCTGCGCGGCTCCGGTGATCATGTTCTTGACATAGTCGGCGTGGCCGGGGCAGTCAACGTGAGCATAGTGACGGTTATCAGTCTCGTACTCGACGTGAGCGGTAGCAATGGTGATACCACGCTCGCGCTCTTCAGGGGCGTTGTCGATCTGGTCAAAGGCCTTGACTTCGCCCTTGCCCATCTTCTCGGCCAGCACTCTGGTAATCGCAGCGGTCAGGGTGGTCTTGCCATGGTCGACGTGACCGATCGTTCCTACGTTAACGTGCGGCTTTAACCGCTCAAATTTTGCCTTCGCCATTGTAA
>JAWOFG010000002.1:0-21655 GCA_046482365.1 Pelovirga sp.
AAAGCGTAACGACGGTCGATGAACTGGCGCAGCGGTTCGGCATTGATCCGGAACCTTTGCGTGAAGTGACAGCACGCTACCCGCTGAAAATTACCCCCGGGTATGTTGAGCTGATCCGTGAGGTGGGTGACCCCATCTGGCGCCAGTGCGTACCTGATGTGCGTGAGTTGGAGGCTGGCGGCTACGCTGACCCGCTGGCCGAAGCGCATTATGCTCCCGTACCGGCCATCATCCACCGTTACCCTGACCGGGTGATTCTGCTGGCGTCCAACAATTGCGCCGGATACTGCCGTTTTTGTACCCGCAAGCGCAAGGTCGGCAGCAGCGCTCACGCCGTCAGTTTTCGTGAACAGCGTGAAGGGGTCGACTATATCGCTGCCGATGACCGGATTCGGGATGTCATCCTCTCCGGCGGCGATCCACTGATTCTGCCCGATGCTGTCCTTGAGGATCTCCTCGCCCGGATTCACGCCATTCCCCATGTTGAGATCATTCGCATCGGTAGCCGCGTACCGGTGACCTTGCCGGAGCGTATTACCCCGGCACTGTGCACCATGCTCAAAAAATACGCCCCGCTTTATCTCAATACTCATTTCAATCACCCGCGCGAACTGACGCCGGATTCCGCCACCGCCTGCGCTTTACTTGCGGACCAGGGGATCGTCCTTGGCAATCAGACGGTACTGCTGCGCGGGGTTAATGACGATGTCGCTACCATGACCGAGTTGCTGCGCGGATTGCTGAAAATCCGCGTGCGCCCTTACTATCTGCATCAGATGGATCTGGTCGAGGGCACAGCTCATTTCCGTACCCCGCTGCAGATGGGGCTGGATATCATCCGCAGTATGCGTGGTCCGGTATCGGGCATGGCCTGCCCCCATTTTGTTGTCGATCTACCCGGCGGTAAAGGAAAAGCACCGTTGTTACCGGATGGCATATCCAATCGGCACGGTAAAAAAGTGATTACCACCTCGACCGGGGAGCAGGTGGACTATCCGGACGTCTCTGGTTACTGAACCAGTAGGCCGCCGGGACATGAACCCTCAGAGCCTTAAGTCTGTGCTGCCTTCATACAAGAGGATGGCAACCCCCAGGCCGATAAGTTCCGTCAATTCGGTCTGCGATAGCCCCAGCATCAATGATGCCGCTTTTGGGTCCAAGCAACAGCCCCGAAGTGATCAGTACGACAATCGCCGGCAAGTGAATCCGCCAGGCCAGTCATTGGCTGGCCATCCCTGCTCTCAAAATAATCAATTCAAGGGTAGCAATATGCATGGCGGCTCCATGATTCAAAAAATTCCTGCAACAGCAATAATAAGAGCATATACTTTAGGAGCCAAGATAGATGTTGTTATTTTTTCTCCTTCATACTGCATGCTAAGCGGTAGGATGTTAACCTGAATCTAAGGAACTCAAAACCAAGGAGAACAACCAATGAGTATGAAAGAAGCCTACCAAAAAAAACTAGAGGCCAAGCTGGATGAATGGAACGCAGATATCGATAAACTAAAAGCCAGGGCAGACTCAGCCGAGGCCGATATCCAACTGAAGTATTATAAGAAAATTGAAGAGTTGAGGTCGCAGCAGGATGCCGCCAGAAAAAAACTTGATGAGCTGAAAGACTCCAGTGATGATGCCTGGGAAGATCTCAAGGTCGGTATCGACAGCGCCTGGGACTCCCTTAGCGGCTCCATCAAGTCTGCACTCTCTCGCTTTAAATGATGTTCTTGTTGGTTGCCAATTCATGATGTGGGGTTGATGGTATGCGGTTGTTCACCTGTCATCATTGCGGTCAACGATTGTACTTTGAAAATGTTGCATGCGAGCGCTGTGATGCGACTCTCGGCTTCCTGCCCGATCAGCTACAGCTGGTTGCGCTGGATGCGGCCGGTGGGGGACACTGGCGACCTCATGGAGCGTATTCTGAATATCGTAAATGCGCCAATTATGAAAAACACGCGGTTTGTAATTGGATGTTGCCGTTTGCAGACGCTCAGGAATACTGCAGTGCCTGCCGGCTCAACAGGACGATTCCGGATTTGGGTGTCGAGGGCAATGTCGAGCTGTGGCGTACTCTTGAGACGGAAAAACGCCGTCTGGTCTATTCGCTGTTGCGGTTGGGGTTGCCGGTTGTGTCTGGGGAAGCCGAACCAAACGGGTTGGCTTTTGATTTTCTCGCTGACAGTGGTCCTGCCTTCAGTGAGCGGGGGAAGGTGTTTACTGGTCATGATGCCGGGCTGATCACCATCAATATCAAAGAAGCCGACCCTGCCGAGCGCGAGCGTATGCGTGGGGAAATGGCTGAACCCTACCGAACCCTGCTTGGTCATTTTCGCCACGAATCGGGTCATTATTACTGGGACCGTCTGATTCGGGATACGCCACACCTCGATGAATGTCGCAACCTTTTTGGTGACGATACCCTGGATTATGGGGCTGCACTTGAGCAACACTACCAGCAGGGGGCGCCCGCCAACTGGCAGGATAACTTCATCAGCAGTTATGCCACCATGCACCCGTGGGAAGACTGGGCTGAAACCTGGGCCCACTACCTGCACATGGTCGACACCCTGGAGACTGCCTGGCAGTTTGGCATCGGTATCCGTCCCAAAGCCGGAGATGACGCCTCGGCAGTGGTACGTCAAGATTTCGATCCCTATCGGGCAGAGCATATCGATAGATTAATTGAACACTGGCTGCCCCTCACCTTTGCCCTTAACAGTCTGAATCGCAGTATGGGGCACGAACACGCCTATCCCTTTATTATTTCACCGCGCGTCACCGAAAAACTGGGTTTCGTGCACCGCATTGTGGGTGAGGCGGCGTAAACTGGACGGATGAAAACCGGTTTTTTGCTTTGTACGTCAAATTTCACCATGAGGATTGTTTGTTTCAACCAGGCCGATTGCTTTACAAAGGGGGTACAATGAAAACTCAAGTTGATGTTGTCATTATTGGTGCCGGGTCCGCCGGACTGGCGGCGGTGCGTCAGGTTAAAAAGAAAACCGACAGCTTTGTGCTGATTAATGACGGACCCTACGGTACCACCTGTGCCCGGGTTGGCTGTATGCCGTCCAAGGCCCTGATTGAGGCGGCCAATGCCTACCATGCTCGGCACAAGGCCGAAGATTTCGGTATCCGTGGCAGCGCTGGGTTGTCCATTGATGTGCCGGCCGTGCTGCAACGGGTGCGGAGCTTGCGTGATCGCTTCGTCTCGGGGGTACTCAAAGCCACTGAAGCCCTTGGCGAGCGCAGTATCGCCGGGCGGGCCAGGCTTCTCGGACCAAATACCGTTGCGGTTGGCGATCAACAATTTGAGGCCGGAAGCATCATTGTCGCCACCGGATCTGATCCCATTGTACCTGGTCCCTGGCGTGAGTTGGGTGATCGCCTCCTGACGACCGATACCTTGTTTGAACAGAAAAGTCTGCCGCCGCGGATGGCCGTGATTGGTCTGGGGGCTATCGGGGTAGAAATGGCCCAGGCACTGTCACGTCTTGGCGTAGATGTTCACGCCTTCAGCGATAGTGATCGGCTGGCAGGCGTTTCCGATCCCAAAGTCGGCACATGTCTGCAGAAAAGCTTAAGTTCAGAGATGAACCTTTATCTTGGACATGAGGTTGATCTCAGTGCAACGAGCGACGGTGTTCGAGTCCAGGCCGGGTCTGTCGACCTGGAGGTGGATCTAGTGCTTGTGGCGATCGGGCGCAAGCCGAATCTTGATGAGCTGGGATTGGCGGAGCTGGATATCAAACTCGATGAGCGAGGTATGCCGCCCTTCGATTCCAAAACGATGCAAATCGGCGATATGCCGATATTTATTGCCGGGGATGTGAATGGGGATCTGGGTTTGCTGCATGAAGCTGCAGATGAAGGCTTCATCGCCGGGGTTAATGCCGTCAGCGATGAGCTGACCTGCTATGAGCGCCGGACACCGTTGGCTATCGTGTTCTCCGATCCCGGCATTGCTGTGGTCGGCCAGCGCTTCAGCAGCCTTGATCAGGAGCAGTGTCTGATCGGCAGTGTCGATTTCGCCAGACAAGGGCGTGCGCTGACGGCCCAACGTAACAAGGGTGTGATGCGCATTTATGCCGCCCGCGATGACGCCCGCCTGCTTGGCGCTGAGATGTGTGCGCCGGCTGCCGAACACCTGGTTCACCTGCTTGCGCTGGCCATTCAGCGTGGCCTGACCGTTCACGATCTGCTGGCTATGCCGTTCTACCACCCGGTGCTGGAGGAGGGGTTGCGTAGCGCCTTGCGAGACATCTCTCAGCAATCACAGCGTGCCCGCTCTGACCTCAGCGCGTGCGATAGTTTCCAGATCGAGGCGTTGGATTGACATTTTCCCAGAACCAGTAAAAGGCGAAGATCAGTCCCGGGGTTTTGGCCTTGCTTTCGTCGTTGATAAAAGTCCGGGCGTCCATGCAGGGAACGTATTCAAGGAGGATCTCTTCGGTGTGAATGCCGCCACCCTCGTGGCACTTCATGTTTTCGTCAATTTCGCTATAAAACAGATGTTGTTTGTTACCGCTGACGCCGACATTGGTGAAAAAAGAACTGATTTTTCTGATATTCTCTACCGGGACGTCAAAGCCGCATTCTTCATTAATTTCCTCACGGGCAATCTGTTCCAGGGTCGCCTGTTTATCAACCAGTCCGGCACACAGTTCGTAAGTGCAGAGGTGATCTGGGTGGTTCATATAGACCGCCGGCCGAAATTGTTTTACCAGTAAAAAAGCGTCACGGTCACGATGATACAGCAGGATCGCGACACTGTCGTGGCACTGCACCGCTTCCCAGGTGCGTGAAGTGCCGTTTTGCTGGTAATGCAGACGCACCGGACGGACGAATTGTCCTTTAGCCAGAGGGGCGGTATGAAAATCGTTGATGTTAAATGGCATGAAGGTTCTGGTTTTCTATGTTGGTGTAGGGGCGCGGTTGCCGCGCCCAGGGCGGGGAAACCCCGCCCCTACATTTCAATGTTTAATTGCCGTGCCCTTACCAAATTGTTATTCGGCGATCTTCAGAACGATTTTGCCGAAGTGCTTGTCCTCTTCCATCATGGTGTGGGCGGCGACAATCTCATCCATGGGGAAAACTTTTTCGATGATCGGTACAATGCTGCGGTCGGCAAATTTTGGTAATGCTCGGCGGGTGAACTCAGCAACAATCTCTCCCTTTTCCGAGACCGGACGGCTCCGCAGTACCGAGCCGATAATCTGTTGACGCTTGACCATCATTAATGCCAGATTGAGCTCGGCCTTAATGCCGCTGATCACACCAATCACGACTAATCGGCCCTTGTAGGCGAGGGAGCTCATGTTGGGTTTGAGGTATTTGGCGCCGACGTGATCAAGGATGACGTTTACGCCTTTTTTGCCGGTGAACTCTTTCACCACATCGGTAAAATCAGGTGTGGTGGTGTAGTCGATTACCAGATCAGCTCCGAGTTCCTTGACCCGTTCCATCTTGGTTGGGTGGGCGGTAACAATGAGTTTGGCGTTGGGGGTCAGGGCTTTGGCCAGTTGGATCGCCGCAGTATTAACGCCGCCGCCACCGCCGTGCAGGATGGCGGTCTGGCCATCTTCGAGGCCACCGATTATGAACACATTGAGAAACGCGGTAATGTAGCTTTCATTGACGCAGGCTGCTTCTTCAAAACTCATGGTGTCAGGAATCGGCATCAGATGGTTGGCATAGGCCACTGCGTACTCGGCATAACCACCGCCGCCGACCAGACTCATGACCCGATCTCCGATTTTCCACTGGGTGACGTTGCTGCCAAGCGCTGTGACGGTACCGGCAACCTCAAGGCCGAGGATTTCCGAATCACCGGGAGGGGGTGGGTAATTTCCGACGCGCTGTACCAGATCAGGACGATTGATGCTGGTGGCTACAACCTTGATGAGGACTTCATTTTCTTTGGGTTGTGGTTTTTCGCTCTCGCCAACGGACATGACCTCCGGGGCGCCGAACTCTTTTAACAGAACTGCCTTCATGCGGGTCTCCTTTGTTGATTAGAATAATTGTCAATCAATCTCAGTTTAAGGCATAATGCGTCGCTGATAAATTAATCAGGATATTGTCCTTGCAGTATAGTAGGATTATCTGCAGGATTCAAATTGCCATTCGGATTCAGGCGGATATTTGTGATACGAACATGGCGCTGTACTATCTGTGGTTATCTGCACGAGGGAGATTCTCCGCCGGAATTCTGCCCGTTGTGTCATGCCCCGGCTGATAAATTTGAATTGATCGGGTCGGTAGAGCAGGATGAACATTTTGTCAGCAGGTTTCAGGAGGCGTTGTACCAAATGCGTGAGACATTCGCTCCGCATGCCGTATCTGCACATTTTCCCGCGGCCCTGATTCCAACCTGCGTCTTGTTTCTCCTTCTCGCTGTGGTCGGCGGTTCTCCTTCTCTTGAGTTTGCCGCATTTGCTCTACTGGTGGTGATTGTCATCAGTATCCCGGTGACCATGCTGACGGGTTTCTTCATCTGGCAGAAAAACTACCGGAAATCGCGTAATGTGATTTTCAAAAAAAAAATAACCCTGGCCTGGCTACTGTTGCTGGTAGCGGCGGCGATCATGATATGGCGCCTGTTGGCTCCTGACTTATTGAGCAATGGCGGTGCAGGGTCTGCATTTTATCTGCTGCTCAATCTGTTCATGCTGGCTTGCGTTACCCTGCTCGGTCATTATGGTGGGATGCTGGTATCCGCACAGAGAAAAAAAGATGGGTAGAGAGTGACGCTATTATTTTAAAAAAATGGTAACTATTCACCACTGTCCTTGCGCAGGGTCGGGGTTCCTGTGGCAAGGGTGTTTGTCGCCATGGACGGCGACAACAAGCGGTCATGGATGACGAAGAGCGTCCCTTGACATAGGACCCCCGATCCGGTGCTGAACAGAGACAAAAAATGTTTTTTATTTGGCGAAATGGTTGTAGATTTAGCTGTTTAGAGTTTTCCAGCTAGACAGTAGTGGGTAAGAACATGAGCTTTCAGGTGAGTTATAACAGTGCAGATTAATTTGCAGATATACCTCAATTATGCCTTGGTGATTCTGGCACTGGCCGCTGGTCTGGTTGCCGGGATGCTGGCGGGCCGTTTGATACATTTGTCCTTCAGTGGTGAACAGACGTATCAACCAATGGCGTTAGCGCAAGCGCAAACAGTGGCTTCGTTGCAGGAAGAGGATCTGCAGGTCATCATTAATCGCAGCCTGTTTGATGTGGCGTCGATTGGGGCCGATTTTGTCAGACCTGACGTCGACGAACCCGCCCTGGACAGTGAAAACGCGCAAGTTTCTGCCCGTAGCGATAATCTCACTTTATTGGGTACTGTCGTTGCTGGTGTGGACTCCCTGGCGCTGATCAACACTGGGAGCAAGGTGGAGGTTTTTGGTCTGGGCAGTGAAATTGCTGCTGGTCTGACAGTTGATGCCATAGAACGCCGGAGGGTTGTTCTGCTTGAACGTGGTGAGCGTCGTGAACTGGTCCTGATTGAAGATCAGGCAGAGCCGTCTCGACCAACAACCCGGCGAGCGAGCACTGAAGCAACAGCCGCAACATCAACAACAGCCCAGACTGGTGTTGTCGATATGGGCGAAGGGCGTTTTCGCGTTGATCGCGGGATGGTTGATAGTGCACGCAGCAATATGGGGGCTCTGCTCCAATCGGCACGGATGATTCCGCACATGGAGAACGGGCAAACCACGGGCTTTCGTCTGGTCGGCATGCAACGCGGGTCCCTGCTCGAACAACTGGGCTTGCGTCTTGGGGATGTCCTGGTCGAAATTAATCAGGTAAAACTCGATAGTCCGGAAAAAGCGCTGCAGATTTTTCAGCAGGTACGTGAAGCGAATAATATCAGCCTGGGGTTGATCCGCAATGGAGAACCGCAGACATTTGAATACAGCCTTGATTAGGAGCTGATAAGTGGAGAGAAAAACATATTTTCCAGGAAGGATACTGGTTTGCTGGCTGGTGATCGCTCTTTTTTGTTTGTTCGGGAGCACGACTGCCACGGCTGATGACGAGATGATGATAACTCTCGATTTTCAGAATGTTGAACTGGTCGACATGATCAACACCATCAGTGAATTAACCGGTAAAAATTTCCTTTATGATGAAACTGTGCGCGGCAAGGTCAGTATTCTATCGCCGGAGCCGGTATCCCTCGAGGAAGCTTATCGGCTGTTTTTGACGGTATTGCGGGTGAGGGGCTTTGCCGTTGTTCCGGCGGGGGGGGTTAACAAGATTATCCCTCTGGCTGCCGCCAAGGAAGAAACCCTCCCCCTTACTAACCAGCAGGGGCTGGGCGATCAGTATGTCACCCGGATCCTCACCCTGCGCCATCTTGATGCCACTGTTGCGGTCGAAACCATCATGCGTCCACTGATGCCGCGTACCAGCCATGTGGTGGCACACCAGGCTACCAACACCATTGTTGTCACCGATACGGCGGAGAACATCGAACGCCTGAACCGCTTGTTAAAGATTCTGGACAAAACCTGGGACAACGATCGTATTGAGCTGGTACCGTTGCAATATGCCGTTGCTGCTGATGTTGCGGCATTGACCATGCAGATCCTTGAGGGGGATGGCAGCAACGCACCGACTGCCGGTCGTGCTGCACGTCAGGCCCAGTCGGGCACCAAGCGTGTTGCCGGTCAGATTACTCCTTACGAGCGTACCAATACCCTGGCATTGCAGGGGGAACAGTTATTTATCGATCAGGCCAAAGAGCTGATTGCCAAGCTTGATGTTGAAGTAGAGGCAGGGTTTACCGGGGTTCATGTTTATTATCTTGAGCATGCTGATGCGGAACCCCTGGCCGAGACCATCAACCAGATTATTGCCGGAGCGGCCGGAGCGCCATCGGCCCCACGCGAGGCAGAAGGGCAACAGCAAGCGGCTGATTTGTTCAAGGACGTCAAGGTCACGGCCGACAAGCCGACCAACTCGCTGATTATCAATGCTTCCCAGGATGAGTTCAGGAATGTCATGTCCCTGATCAACCAACTCGATATCAAGCGCAAGCAGGTGTTTGTCGAGGCACTGATCATGGATTTGTCGATGGATGCAACTCAGGCTTTAGGTACCTCTTTGCAGGGAGCTGTTGATCTGGGTGATGATAGTATCATCAGCGTTGGAAGTGGTATGCCTTTGGGCGGTCCAAATATTGTGCCTAGTGATGGCAGCCAAGGTATTTTAAAACAGGCAGTTGAGGGGATTTTGATCGGTGGCCTGTTCAATCCGATCACGTACACGATTGGGACAGAAACCTTTACCGTGCCGGCGATATCGGCACTGATCAACCTGTCTCAAACTGACAAGGATGTTAATATCTTATCGGCTCCGCGCCTGCTGACTTCTGATAATGAAGAAGCGGAAATCATTGTCGGAGAAAACGTACCGATTATTACCTCTCGCTCTGAAACCACCGGTGGAAATCCGATCAATACAATTGAGCGGCAAGATGCTGCCCTGATTCTACGATTTACTCCGCAGATTACTTCAGGTGGTTTGGTACGTATGAAAATCCACCAGGAAATTAGTAGTGTCTTAAAGGGGGCCGGCATTGTAGGTTCGGAGGATATTGTCGGTCCAACCCTGACCAAAACCTTGCTGCGTAATTCCATTGTCGCCCGTGACGGAGAAACCGTTGTTCTGGGAGGATTGTTCCGCAACCAGATCTCAAACAATGTCACCAAGGTTCCGCTTCTGGGAGATATCCCAATACTTGGCTGGTTGTTTAAGTCGACCTCTGATCAAGAGGAAAAGCGAAGCCTGCTGATTTTTATTACCCCACGTGTAGTAGACGATACGGAAGGATTAAATCGTCTGACTCAGGATACGTACAAGGATCTGCAGCTCTTCCGTTCCGAAGGCGGTACCGACGCATTTTTTGACAAGCAACAGATGAAAACCATCGGGGACTTTGCCGTGCCACTGGAGAATTAGATAAATGCGACCGATGAAGTGGCGCAAGCTTGGTGAAATCCTTATCAACGATCAGGGGATTCCCGAAGAAATCATTCGTGAGGCCCTGCAGGAGCAGGAGGGCAATCATTCCCGTCTTGGCGAACTTCTCAAGGCCAGAGGGGAGATGACGGACACCATGCTGGCGGAGGCTTTGGCCAGCCAGAGTGGTGTCGACTTTGTTGCCGAGCCGAACATCAATGCTACAGCCCTTGAACTGTTAACCACTATTCCCATCGGCTACGCTAAAGAGCACCTGGCAATCCCTCTCGATATCCACGGTCAGACTATTCGCCTGGCGGTGGCTGACCCGAGCAATAACCGTGTCCTTAACGATCTGTCGGTGATGACCGGCTGCCGGATTATTCCGGTCATCGCCTCTGCCGAGCGCATCATGCGCGCTATCAACCAGGGATACGAAGCCCTGTCCGGTGGTGGCGGCATGATGGAGGATATCAGTCACGGGGATATCGCGGTAGAAGACAAGCTGCAGGTCGACGATCTGCTTGATACCAGCGATGAGGCCCCGGTGATTCGTTTTGTCAACGGACTGCTGACCCAGTCTTATCGCCAACGCGCCAGTGATATTCATATCGAACCCTTCGAGTCGGAGGCCGTGATCCGCACCCGTATCGACGGCATTCTTTATGAGTCCCAGCGTCCACCCTACCGTGCTTTGGCCAATATTGTGTCGCGCGTCAAGATCATGGCGAATCTCGATATCGCCGAAAAACGCCTTCCCCAGGATGGGCGATTATCGGTGCGTATCGCCGGTAAAGATGTTGACATTCGTGTGTCTACCCTGCCGACCGCCTTTGGCGAGAGGGTGGTGTTGCGTCTGCTCGACAAAAGCTCCGGGGTGCTGGGCTTGGAGCAGATCGGTATAGATGCTCAGATGTTACCGCAGATTCAGAAGATGATTCACAAGAATCACGGTATTTTTCTGGTCACCGGCCCGACCGGTGCGGGTAAAACGACGACCCTTTATTCTGCCCTGTCGGTCATTAATTCACGCGAACAGAATATTATTACCGTTGAGGATCCGATCGAATACCAGCTAGCCGGGGTCGGACAGATTCAGGTTAATCCCAAAATCAACCTGACTTTTGCTCAAGGGTTGCGCTCCATTCTGCGTCAGGACCCCGATGTCATTATGGTTGGCGAGATCCGTGACAGTGAAACGGCAAAGATCGCCGTCCAGGCGGCATTGACCGGACACCTGGTGTTTTCAACTTTGCATACCAACGATTCAGCCGGTGCCCTGGCGCGGCTGGTTGAGATGGGGGTCGAACCCTTTCTGGCGGCTTCGTCGCTGTTGGGAGTGATGGCACAGCGGCTGGTAAGAACCATCTGTCCGCATTGTCGCGTCAGTTATCATCCGGATGAAAAGGTTCTGGCGCAACTCTTTGAGGGGCAAGCGGTTCCCAAGGATGCGGTTTTTTTCCGTGGTCGCGGTTGTAGCCACTGCATGCAGGTTGGCTACCTGGGACGCACCGGACTCTATGAAATGCTTGAAGTAACAGACGCCATTCGCGGGCTGGTAACTACGAACTCCGACGCCGCCACCATCCGTCGACAAGCCCAGAAAGACGGTATGCGCCCGTTACGTCTGGCCGGCCTGGATAAGGTGCTGGCAGGGCAGACAACCATCGAAGAAGTGTTGCGCGTTACCCAGGAGGAGGTGTAGGCCGTGGCTCTCTTTGAGTACCATGCTCTGGATGCCAATGGCAAAGCCAGGCGGGGTGTTGTAGAGGCCTTAAGTTCCAATGCTGCCAGCCGTAAGTTGCGTGAACAGGGATTGTTCCCGACCAAACTTAAAGGTGCTCGAGAGGTTGCCGCCGGCACCACCCGTAAAAGTTTGTTCCGGCGGGTGACGGTATTAGAGCTTGGTGTAGCTACCCGTCAGCTGTCAGTTATGCTCAGTGCCGGCATGCCCCTGGCCGACGCCATGGCCGCAGTGGCAGAGCAACAAGGGCGGGGAGAGTTAGGTTCGGTTCTGTCGCGGGTGCGTGATGATGTCCTCCAGGGTAGTTCGTTACATAACGCTCTTGGAGCTCATGCCCAGATTTTTCAGCCGTTGTATATCAGCATGGTCCAGGTTGGAGAGGCGAGCGGCACCCTCGACAAGGTGCTGATGCAGTTAGCTGACTTTATGGATGAGCAATCACGTTTTAATTCGCAGCTCAAAGCGGCTATGACCTATCCGATCCTGATGTTTCTGGTGGGTGTCAGCGTACTGGTATTTTTGATGACCTTTGTCGTGCCGAAAATTACCCGCATGCTTGAAGATCTGGAGCAGGTGCTCCCCTTGCCGACTCGTCTGCTGATGGGTTTTGCCGAATTTTTAACCGGCTACTGGTGGGTGCTGCTCCTTGGCATCGCACTGGTTTTTTGGGTTGGCCATCGCTATTCCCTGACCAGCCGCGGCCGTCTGTGGTTTGACCGTAAAAAGTTTGATCTGCCGCTGATCGGTTCCCTGGCACTGCATAAAGCCACTGCCCGATTTGCGCGGACTACCGCCACCTTGCTGCATAGCGGTGTTCCTCTATTGACGACGCTGCAGATTGTCGAGCGTTTGCTGGGAAACAATTTTTTGCAACAGGCCGTGGCTGAGGTGCGCGAAAAGGTGACCCAGGGTGCCGGCCTGGCTGTGCCGTTGCGCGATACCGGTGCTTTTCCACCGATGCTGGCACAAATGACGGCAGTTGGAGAGCGCAGTGGTGAGCTGGAGGGACTGCTGTTTCGCGTTGCAGATATCTACGAACATCAGGTGCAGACCCGACTGAACGGTCTGATGGCTTTACTTGAGCCCTTGATGATTATCTTTATGGGGGGCGTTGTTGGTTTTATCGTGCTGGCGGTGTTATTGCCGATTTTTCAGGCCAGCCAGGGAATGGGTTAGTAAGGAGAAGAAAAATGAAAGATTACAAGTACAATCAGCGGGGTTTTACCCTGATTGAAGTGATGGTGGTGGTAGTAATTCTGGGTATTCTGGCGGCTATTGTTGTTCCTCGCCTGCTGGATGAACCGGAGCGGGCGCGCCGTACTTCAGCAGCAACCCAGATTCGCAGCTTTGAAGAGGCTCTGGGAATGTTCCGTCTCGATAACGGCTATTTTCCATCAACCGAACAAGGGTTGGAGGCATTGGTAAGTCAACCGACCACCGGCCGTATCCCTTCCCGTTACAAGGAGGGTGGCTATATTCGCCGGATTCCCAATGACCCCTGGGGTAACCCTTACGTGTACCTGTCTCCCGGTGTTCATGGCGATTATGACCTGCTCTCCTATGGCGCTGATGGGCAACCGGGTGGAGAGGGCGACAATGCTGATATTGCCAACTGGAATCTCGATTAAACGTCAGGGCTTTACCCTGATCGAACTGGTCGTTGTTATTGTCATTCTGGGGCTGATCGGGGCGATCAGTGTGCCGCTGTTGTTCAATCGTCTTGGCAGCGATGAACGTCCAACCCTGCGCCGCATTGTTGGAACGGTGAAGGAACTGTATAACGAAGCGACCCTGACCAGAGATGAACATCAGCTGGAATTTGACCTGGATCGAAACACCATTAAAGCCTATCGGTTGCGTAGCGTTGCTGCCGACCAGGTGGAGAAGGAACCATTCCGGGGTGAAATCGAATTAGCACCTTTAACCTTGCAGCAGATCGAGGTCGAGGGGCAAGGAAGTTTTCGTTCCGGGCAGGTGACTGTGCGGATCTTTCCCCTGGGCTGGATGGAGCAGACCCGCCTCCACCTGCGCTACGCCGATGGCACAGATATACGGTTGATTTTTTCTCCTTTAACGGGAACGACACGGATTGAAGAAGCAGAAACCACAGTGCGCTGACGGCTTTACCCTGCTTGAGGTGATGATCGCCCTGGCTATTGTTGCTATCGCCCTGGTCACCCTGCTTGGCCTCTCTAATCGAACGGTGCTGGTGCATGACCGGATTCAGAAGCTGACTCGGGCGACCCTGCTGGCACAACAATTAATGGCCGAGCAGGAAGCTCAGGTGGTAGATGTTGACACCGGGGGCGAAGAGCGGGAAGGAGTCTTTGAGGAACCTTTCTCGGATTTCAGCTGGCGGATTTATTATGAAAATACCATGCTTCCCCAGGTGCGTCAGATCCATGTGCAGGTCCGCTGGGGGCGGGAGCAAGATAATGAGCAGGTGGAGCTGATTTCCTTTGTCGCTGCCGGAGGACGCTGATGGTGCGTCGATCCGCAGGTTTCACCCTTATTGAAGTCATTATTGCAGTGATGATCGGCGGCCTGTTGCTCAGCAGCATCTATGGTGTTTTCGGGGCCGTCAGCGCGGCCCGTGATCGTTTGGCAGACGAGGGAATTTTTTACCATCAGGCGCGGATTTTTTTCGATCGGGTGGGTGGTGAACTTAGCAGTATGCGTATGACGGCGTTAGGTGATAGGGCGGTTCTTGAAGGAGGAAGCACTGTTGAGGGCGCGTCTTATCTGGAGTTTAATACTGAGCTGGTATCTCCTTTACGGCGCCAACGCGGGGGGTTGTCGCGGGTGCGTTATGAAGTGCGTGAGGATGATGGTATCCTTACCCTCTATCGCAGCGAAGAAATGCTGCTGGCTAATCTGGCAGCTTCGGAACCACTGGTCTTTATCTCCGGGCTGAAGGCGTTTGCCATTCGGTATTATGCGGCTGGTCAGTGGCACGACAGCTGGTCGCGGAACCAGCCCCCACAGATGATCGAGTTTCAGCTTGAGGTGGATTCCGACCAGGGAGGGGTAATTCCTTTTCGCAGCAGTTTTGTCCTGACCGGAGGAAGTGGATGACCCCGGCAGGCAATGAAAAAGGGATGGCGCTGTTGATTGTGCTGGCCGTTGTGGCGTTGCTCAGTGCGATGCTGATCGAGTTTTCTTTTTCGACGCTGGTCGATTTGCGTTCGGTGGAGACTTTTCGTGACCGCTCAAAAGCCTATTACATCGCTCGTGGCGGAGTGGAAGCCGCACGTATCATTCTGCAGGAAGATCGCAACGATTTTGATCATCCGACGGAATTCTGGGGGGAACCTCTGGCCGGTATCCCCGTTGGTGAGGGAGATGTCAGTCTGAAGATTGAAGATTTAAGTGGCCGGCTGAATATCAATTTTGTCGGCGATCAGCGCGGCAATCCGTTGTCTGGTTATCATCGCTTTATTGCCCTGTGTGAAGAGGTACTACAGATCGATTCGGGGGAAGCCCAAAGCCTTGCTGATGCTCTGGTGAACTGGTTCCATTCGGATATGACAGTGATGACGGCAGATGATGCTTATTATAATCGACAGACGCCACCTTATGAACGCCGTGGTGCGAAATTGACCGCCCTGGATGAATTATATCTGGTGCGCGGGTTTGATGAAGAAACAGTGACCGCTCTGCGCCCCTTTATCCGGGTTGTCGGTGACGAACCGATCAATATTAATACCGCGCCGGCAGAAGTTCTGTTGGCCTGGCAACACTCGGCAGCAGCGGGTAATGTGGCAATTATTTTTGACCGCCTGGATATCGATGTGTTGACCCAGTACCGGGAAACGATGCCTTTTCGTCAATTAGGGGATCTGGCTCAGGTAGAGGGCATTGGCCCGCGCTGGTCGACGGCCTGGACACAAGGCTCGGTAACGGTGCAGGGTAAGATTTATCAGGTTGAAAGTCTGGGGCGGGTTAATCAAGGCAGTCGTCGCGCACAGGCTATTATCACCAAACAGGGAAACACCCTGTTGAGTTTAAAGATGGAATAAACTATGTCAAAACGCTTTATCGGTATCGATCTGGAGGGAGCAGAGGTTCGGGTGGCTCTGCTACAGAGGACTGCGGGAAAAATCAAAGTAGATTTTGAACGCCGTGTTTACAGCTCACCTGAGGAATCCCGTGCTGCACTCACAGAGATTCTCGCCGGCAAGACCGCTATTACTGATCGGTTAGTAACCGCCCTTCCGGCTCGGGTTGGACTGTTTCGACGCCTGCGTTTTCCTTTTCGCGAAAAACGCAAGATCGACGCCGCACTGCCTTTGGCCCTGTCAGCCCAGTTGCCGGTTTCGCTGGAGGATAAACTGGTCTCCTATCTGGCGCCGCGCCCCTGCGACAACGACTATGAAGTCGACGCAGTCGTTGTTAATAAACTGGAGATTGCTGACCTTCTCGATCATTTTCCCGATCCTGAGCAAAATCCCGGACGGGTCGATATGTTTCCCTTTGCCCTGTTGCCGGCCCTGGCAGATCAGGATGGAGTCCTGATTTACTGTCGCCGGGTTGAGGTGGTTGTTGCCCTGATTGTCGCAGGTAAACTGGAAGATTATCGCTTGTTGCCCGGCACCACCGAGCTGCGTGATGATGAACTTTGTGATTTTATCAGCCAGCAGGTCAGTCAGCTTGAATACGCCCAGGAGCAGGATGACCTCCCCTTGTGGATCATGGGTGCCGGAGTAACGGATCAACTGAATCAGTATCTTGAAGCCTCCGGACGTAGGATTCTACCCCTGGTGCCGGAGGTGTTTGGTCCTCATCTGTCGTGTGAGATGGCGCCCGCAGCGTTGCTGGCGCTGGCCGAACTGCGCAGTAAAAAGAGCGAGCAACTCAACTTCCGCCAGGACGAATTTGCTGCCCGCGGTCAACTTCAGATGATGCGGCCAAAATTGATTGTAGCTGCATTGCTGCTGATCCTGGTGCTGTTCGGGGGAGCTTTGACCATGCACTTGAATTATCTCCAGAAATCTTCAGAGGAGGCAGAACTGGCGGCGCAACTCAACCGTATTTTCAGGCAGGTCGTCCCCACCGGTGCCATCGTTGATATCCCTTTGCAGATGGAGAGTCTGCGTCAGCAGTTACAGGCCGATGTGCAGATGCTCGGCCTCGATGGGCGTGGTGCCGTTGCCGTGTTGCATGAACTATCCGATGCCATCAGCACAGAGCTTAGTGTCGAGTTGCAGGAATTCAATTATAGTGCTGATGAAACGCGGATTAGCGGATCTGCCGAATCGTTTGATGCCGTCAATCAGATTGCTGAAGTATTAGGCGCCCGGCCGCTGTTCCGTGAGGTAACCATTACCAATGCACGGCTGGCAACTGACAATGAACGGGTCGATTTTGAGATGCGCCTTGCCATTGCCGGCAGGAGGTCGTGATGATCAGCAGACTTGATGAACGCGAACGCATCATTGTTCTGGCAGGGGGCCTGATTTTGGCAGGAATCCTGATTTGGCTGGTACTGCTTAATCCTTATATCAACCGGATGCAGAGTCTTGAGCGGGGCATTGAGGGGCAACGGCGCAATCTTGAACGGGTGGCAACCCTTGGGCAGGAGATTGATCAGTTGCGTCAACAGCTGGCAGGTATTGAGTCGCAGCAAGGTTCCAGTCGGCCGCTTTTTTCCCAGGTCGAAAATCTGACCAAGCAGATGGGGGTGCGTGATCAGCTGCTCTCCATGCGTCCTCAACCTGATTCGGTACAGGATGGTTTCCGTCAACAGACAGTAGAAATTCGTCTTGAGCGGGTCACTTTGAGTCAGTTGGTTGGCTTTCTGCACGCGGCAGAACACCGCAGTCACGGGATTCAGGTGCGATCACTGCGGGTGCGCCCGCGCTTTGATGATCGATCTCAGCTGGATGTCAATCTGGTACTGATGTCGTTGGAGCGGGCATGAAAAATCTCTTTGTTCGCATATTGTCAGGGCGTGCCCTGGGCACTAACGTAAAGCTGTTTACTCTCTGTCTGGTATTGTTCAGTTTCAGCAGTTTTTTGTCATTCTGGGCCTTCTTCCCGGCCGAAGTGCTGCTGCAACGACTGGTGCAGGAGGTGTCTCAGGAAACCGGGCTGCGCATGCGTGGTGAACAAGCGACGATGCTGATGCCCCTGGGACTTCAATCCGATATGACAATCTACCCCGATCAGGCTGGGATAAATCCCCTGATGATTGAGGATTTACAGGTTACGCCGCTGTGGACATCTCTGCTGACACTTAATCAGGCGATTCACTTGAAAGGCTCCGTAACCCAAGGGGATGTCAGCGCCCGCATATGGCGCAATGGTAATGTCAACGTCAGTCTGCAGAACCTGGCTTTGCTCGAGCTGCAAGACCCTTCCCTGGCTTATCGCCTGGCCGGCTCTCTCAATCTGAGCTTCGAGGGGGAAGGGCTGCTGGAGCAGGGAGGGCAGGGGGCAGGTCGTTTCAAGGTTGATATCAGTGACATCCTGGTGCTCGGTCTTGAGCGCATAGGCCTGACCGGCGATGTATCCTTAGGACTGTTGCAGATGCATGGCAATTTCAGTGAATCGCGGGTAAGTATAGAGCAACTGGTAGCGACTGGCGGTGTCCTTGAACTCAGTGGGGGTGGTACGCTGCTGATTGGTGCAACCCCGGAACAGACCCGACTTAATCTTAATGTGCGCCTGCATCCAACCCGGCAGACACCGGAAAATGTTCGCGATCTGCTGATGCTGACCGGCGTGCGGCCTGGTCCCGACGGCAGCTATACCTTACAAATTGGCGGCACTGCAGCGCGACCAATACTACGCTGAAGACACTTCAGCGCGGGTTTTTAACAAAACGATAGCCCCTCCCGCGTACGGTTTTAAAATAACGTGGCTTGGCCGGATCGGCTTCAAAATATTTGCGTAAACGTACTACGAAATTGTCGAGTGTCCGGGTTTCGGTTGTTGGTGAAACCCCCCATACCTGCTTGAGCAGCTCTCCCCTGGCCAGGACCTTCCCCTCGTTGTTGATAAACAGCAACAGCATCTTCAGTTCCAGTTCGGTCAGCTGGATGGTGCCTTGTGCTGTTGTAGCCTGACGACTCTCCAGATCGATAAAATTACTACCAAATTGATAGGTTGGCAGCTTTTTTTGTGCCGGCGGCCAGTGTCTGCGGCGTAGCAGGCTGGCAACCCGCAACAGGAACTCTTTCAGATGAAACGGTTTGGTCAGATAATCATCGGCCCCGGTACTTAACCCGGCAATGCGATCCTGTTGTGAATTACGGGCGGTCAGCATTAAAATCGGCACCGGGTCGCCGCTTTCGCGCAGCTGATCGCACACCTTGAGTCCGTCCATTCCCGGCAGGGTAAGATCGAGAATCACCAGGGCATAGGACGTGTGTTGCAAAAGCCCAAGCGCTTCTTCGCCGGTGGTTACATGGGTGACCAGATATCCTTCAGCTTCCAGATTGTAAGTCAGTCCATGGGCGAGATGGGGCTCATCTTCGACCAGGAGTAAGGGGGTCTGATCGGTCATAGTGGTTGCCTTGCGCTACTGAGCGGGATAAGCAGGTGGAATGTACTCCCCTTGTCTGAGGTCGCGGTATCCAACCAGATCCGACCATTATGCAGCTTGATGATGTTGTGAACAATAAACAGTCCCAGGCCGCTGCCGCGAATACTTTTTCCGGGATGCCGGATGCGGTAAAATATCTTGAAAATCTTCTTGCGCATGGCCGGTGGAATTCCGTAGCCGGAATCTCGAACGATGAGATGAGCCATGCCGGCGTTACGTTTCATCTCAACCCGGATGCGCGCCGGACCTTCGCTGTAAAGAATGGCATTTTCAATCAGATTACGCAGTACCGTTTCCATGGCATCGAAATCAAAGCTGGCCATCAGTCCCGGTTCGATAGTCCAGTCAAGATCGGTGGCGGGGGGCAGAGCAGAACGTTTGTTGCGTAGATAGTTTTCGATCATTTGTGACAGATTACCGCGCTGCAGATTAAGCAGTGAATCCTTGTGCTGCAAGCGGCCGGCATTGAGCAGATTGTTGATCATGGCATCGAGACGACCGCAATCCTTTTGCATCAAAACGACAAACTGATTGAGTTGTTCCTGGGTAGGTGGTCGCATCTGGATGGTGTCAAGATGTAATTGCAATGACGTCAGGGGTGATTTGAGCTCGTGGGTGACCTGACTGATAAAGCGCTGTTGGGCCTTGTAGAGAGTGGTCTGCTTGCGCCAATAAATAAAAATGACATAGATCCCAACCAGAATAGCAACCAGCAGGACAATCCCTTCAGCTAGAATCAGCCAGTCGGTTTTTTGTGGTAACCATTCGGCCTGATATTCAATGGCCAGATCTTTCAGTTGACGATGGCGCCCCAGAAACCAGTAGATCCAGAAAACCAGCACCATGATCCAGAGGATCTGAATGCTGATAAAGGTGATCATTGGATGAAACAAGCGGCGAAACAGCTTCATGATATTATCCAAACCCTTACCCGACCCGATAATAGAGATCTATCCATCAGTTTTTACACAAGTATTACATTTGTTGCGCGATGATTACGATATTATTCTGAAAGTTTCAGGGAAAAAATACGTATCAATAAAGGGAGTACCAACTATATGTTTCATGGACTGACTATCGGCAAACACAGTGTACCATACCCTCTGATCCAGGGTGGTATGGGAGTGCGGGTTTCCGGTTATCGTTTGGCCGGTCACGTTGCGTTAAACGGCGGCATTGGTGTGATCGCAACCCCGGGACTGGCATTAGGGAGTGATGCAGCAACCGGTGACAACTATTTTGCTGACGATCGTCAGGCGCTGCTTGACGAATTGCGTAAGGCCTACGAAATTGCTCCTGACGGCGTTATCGGGGTAAATTGTATGGTTGCTGTGAGTAATTATGACGATGCGGTCAAAGCGTCGTGCGAAGGCGGGGCGAAGCTGATCATCAGCGGTGCCGGCTTGCCCTTGAGTTTGCCCGGTTTGACAGCAGAGTATCCTGATGTGGCGCTGGTTCCTATTGTTTCTTCCTTAAAAGCAGCACAATTGATCGCACGTAAATGGCACAAAAACTACAGGCGACTGCCGGATGCTGTCGTGGTGGAAGATCCCGATACGGCCGGCGGTCATCTGGGTGAAAAGCCGGAAAAGATTGGTTCCGGCGAGTATGATCAGTATGCCACGGTGCGTGCCGTCAAGGAATACTTCAGAAACGAGTGGAATCTGCATATCCCGATTATTGCCGCCGGTGGCATCTGGGATCGTGAAGATCTCGAACATGCCCTTGCTGAAGGGGCGGATGCCGTACAGATGGCTTCGCGCTTTGTCGTCACGCAAGAGTGTGACGCCGATGATGCCTTTAAGCAGGCTTATCTCGATTGCACTCCTTCTGATATTGGCCTGATGATGAGTCCGGCCGGTCTGCCGGGCCGCGCCCTGATCGGTAATGTCGCGGCGATCCGTCAGCGCGATCTGGATGAAGATCTTCACTGTCCGGTGGGCTGTTTGAAAAGATGTGCCTACCGTGATAATCAGGAACGTTTCTGTATCGTTCTGGCCCTTGATCGGGCACAAAAAGGGGATCGAGAAACGGGGTTGATATTCTGTGGTACCAACGCCTGGAAAGCCGATCGGATTTCAACGGTGAAAGAGGTTTTTGCAGAGCTTTTTGGGGAAAAATAAACAGCCGCCCCCGGTGGAAGCGGCTGTCAGTGTGTTTGGCTGGGGTATCTCTGGCTAGAGAAGCTCTTTGACCTCATGGACAAAGGTCGCTTTTTCGTTATCGTCGTCAATCTCAGGCAAGAGCAGTTCAGCAAGATCCGTCAAGCGTTCTTCCGTAGGTTCTCCCTTTTCCAACCAGGTTTTCAAGGCACCATCAAGGGCCATGCCGGCAACCGGACCAATACATTTGGCCAGGGCGCGCTTTATCCCGGCCAATTTATCAGCAAGGGGACC
>JAWOFG010000076.1:0-21161 GCA_046482365.1 Pelovirga sp.
GCAGCACCGAGAAATCCTCCCAAAGCTGAAAACACTCCGAAACTGACACCACCAGCGGCGAGATCGATGCCGGCACCGATGGTTGCGCCACTGATGGCCCCGGCCAGCACCAGCTGTTTGTCGGTCAGCCCCAGAAACTCCCAGGTTCGATCGCTGAACAGGTCTTGTTCAAGGATCGAGTGCTCAGGGAGCTCAAGATCAAAAATGTTGTGTTTATAGAGGGTGCGGATGGCCTTGCGGGTCTGTTGCTCTTTACGACTGACGTAATCCATATAGGTTTGTGTCAGTTTCTTTTTGATCGCGGTTTCGTCATCTTTGGTGCTGCAAATTGCTGTGGTGCGATAATCTAGGACCTCATGCAATAACTCAAGAATCAGCTCGGCGACGCGCTGACTGCGTCCCTGCCAGTCGCTCTTAAAGGTGGAAATGACCATTTTCAGCAGCGGTTCCAGCTGTTGATCGATGGCTTTGAGGCTTTCCAGCAGCTCGATGCGCTGGGCGTAGTTGGCGCGGCTTGAATTGAACACCCGGATGGCATTGAAGTGTTTACGAAATTCGGCATGCCACTGATCGAGATAGCAGCTGTCCTCCCCCTTGCTGTTGATCACCGCCAGGCGTGGCGCACCGGTCAGGCGCAGAATCTCCATTTCCGCTTTATCCATATTGCGCAGCGGACGTGACCCGTCAGCCACAAAAATAACCCCGGCACCCTGTGCCAACGGTGACAACAGGCTGCAATCGTCACGAAAGTCGGGGTCATGACGATGCGCGGCAATGAACGCCGGCAGTAGCTGGTCAGCCGGACCGCTATACGCTTGCATCCAGGCCAGGGTCCGGCGCGGGTTCTGAAAGCCGGGGGTATCAACAAAGCGGATGATTTCCTGTCCATCGATGATGACCGGAAAGCTCTGAACATCGGTAGTTTCACCGGGGATCGGACTGATCCTGACGCTATCGTCTTCGGCCAGGGTCGAAAGGACAGAGGATTTTCCCTCATTGGGGTGGCCGATAATTGCAAATACTGGAACAGGGGTCTTCATCAGTTGCGCACCAGGGGAAAGACATCGAGGTAGGGATCAGCCAGCGCTTGCGTGGTTTTCAGCCAGATGGTCAGATCCTGCGAATGAACCGGGGTCAATGGATTGTCCGCCGTCGGTTTGCCGATCAAGGCGATTGAAAGGGGCGAGGAACCGCCAATCATCCGGCGCAGTTGCCCCAACAGAGTGGTGATCTCGCGAATCGGTGGTTGCCAGGCTTCCTGCACCACAACAATACCGGCAAGGTTCTGTTCTTGCAGTATGCTGCTGACTTGATCGAGAAAGGCCGAATCTGATTGTTCGATGGTGCCGTAGCGGATCGGAACCAATGGGCTGCTCTTGTCCAGATCCTCCAGATAGGGAGCCAGAAGATCGATAGAGCAAGCATCCCAAATTTCATCAGGGATCAGGACCAGATGACCACTGCCGGTGAGTGAGTGCTTCTGCGGTTTATGTTTCGGGATCGGTTCATGCCGAGCCAGGGGAGGAATCTGCTGCTGCGCTTCGGTTTGGACCAGTGGCGTCAACATGCGGCGGCGCAACTGACGAAAAGAAGCGCTGTCAAAGGCTAGATTCTTCAAACCCTGACCTAGTTGGTAACGCCCCCAGCCCAGCAGCAACAGGCGCGGTAGCAGTCCGTAAATCAGTACACCGCACAACAGGAACGGCCACCAGGAGGCCAGTCCCGCGTTGGTCAGGCGCCAGTTGCCCTCAATCAGGATAATCTTGCTGCCGATAATCTGTTGCAGGTCGGGATAGGCCCACTCTTGAGTTAGCAGCCAGGACCAGGGCAGGGCGATCCAGCGTACCAGTTCGGCGAGAAATGCGTCGGATAACGGCAGGGTCGACTGCCAGCCAAAGGCAATATCGGTAAAGCTGATTTTAGCTACCAGGGTCAGCAATACCCCAAGATTAAAACCACTGCCGGCAAGCTGCAGCAGGATAAAGGCCGGCCACAATAACAGATTACCGTAGAGGTGCCGAAGCTGTCGCAAGCTTCCTGCGACGGCCTGCAGGTCTAGACGCCGGGTGGCAGGCAGGTGTTTCTGCGAGCGCTTGAAAACAGAGGTAAAGAGTCTGGTCAGGGCGCGGCTGAGCAGGGCATAAAGTACGGACTTCGGAGTTTTAATCCGGTTCGACAAACGATAAGCGAAAAGCCCGAGGCTGAGCACCACCAGCAGCAGTTGCAGCAGGATGAAGATGGCAAAAAAACCGGAGACATTGACCGGCGTAGTGCCGTCGTAACGGAGAAAAGATGCTGCCATGCCGACGCCAATCAGCAGGCTGAACAGAAACAACAGTACCGCGCTGAAGGTAGTGGTTTCCTGCCAGATCTGCCCCGGCAGAGGAACTTGTTGTCGCTGATATTCCTGCCGGCGGGCGGAAAGCCAATGGCCGGCCAGCTCGCGGGTGGCAGGTTCGGCGTCTGGATCGAGCCCTGTGGCAATACAAATGGCCCGGTCACGTTGGCGCAGCTCTGTATCATCGCCCTGTTCAAGTCGTGGTTCATCACGCTTGAACAGAAATTCAAGGTCGAGGATATCAGGCAGAGAAAATGATGGTTTCATTGACGGCGGCGCTATCTGATTGAGATACTGTTAACAGGTTTTTATTGTGCTGAAATCATAACAAAAAACCGCCAGTTGCGACAGCCTGTTGCTATAGCGCTTTAACTTGGAGGCTTATTATGAATGATCTGCTCAACCATCCATTAATCTCACAGCGCTATTTTTTCCCGCGCCGGGGTTTTTTGCCTGAGCCTTATTGGGTGAAAGTCGAAGGGGCACAGCTCGCCTGCTATTATCATGAGGTTGACCCACTGGCCAAAACCCTGGTGCACTTTCATGGCAATGGCGAGATTGTTGATGACTGGCTGGGCGGATTTGTTGAGGCCATCGCTCACCTTGGGTGCAACTGTTTTCTGGCTGAATACCGTGGTTACGGCAGTTCAACCGGCGAACCGCAGCTGGGGAAGATGCTGGGGGATGTTGAGGCAACAATTGCCGCCCTGCAGCTTCCGCCCGAGCAGTTGATCATCTTCGGGCGCAGTGTCGGTGCTATCTTTGCCCTTGAGGCAGTTCGGCTTTTTCCGGATGTGGCCGGCCTGGTGATCGAAAGTGGGATTGCCGACGTGCGTGAACGTCTGCTGTTACGGGTGCACCCGCAGGAACTGGGAGTCAGTTTGCCGGAATTCGATGCGGCCGTTGATGCCCATCTCAATCATCAGCACAAAATCGCTGCTTACCCGGGTCCGCTTTTGGTGATGCATACGCGCAACGACGGGCTGGTGGGGGTGCACCATGCTGAAAAGCTCTACCAATGGGCTTCTGGCCGCAAAAACTTGCAGATCTTCTCCCAGGGCAACCATAACGACATCATGTTCGCCAATACCCGCGAGTATTTTTCGACCCTTGAGGGTTTTATTGCCGCCCTGTAACAGGATTTTTGTGCACTAAAGGCAATGCTGACTGGTTAAGATGAACGCAGGCGCAGCACCGCGCTGAGTTCGTTGAGATCAAAGGGCTTTGCCAGAACCGCACAGAACCCGTGTTTTCGATAATCAGCCATGATCGTATCCTGTGAGTACCCGCTTGACACCACAATACGGGCATCAGGATCAAGGGCGAGAATTTCCTGTGCGGCTTCTTTACCGCCTTTGCCACCGGGTACGGTGAGGTCGAGAATCGTCAGACAGATAGGGGACTCTTGGCCCAGATGTTCACGATATAGACGAACGGCCTCTTCTCCGTCAGTCGCCGCCAGCGATTCCAACCCAAATTCCTCGAGCATCAGGCAGATGGTATGGCGCACCGATTCCTCATCATCCATCACCAGCACTTTGCCCTGTAGTCTGTTGTTCTCAAGTTGTTCAGATTGAACTTTGACTTCCTGTCGCTTTTTTGCCGAGGCCGGCAGGTAAATGCTGAAGGTGGTGCTTTGCCCTGGTGCTGAGTCCACCTGAATATGGCCGTCATGTTTGCTGATAATCGAGTGGACGATAGACAATCCCAGGCCGCTGCCCTGCGGTTTGGTGGAAAAGTAGGGGTCAAAGATCTTGTCGATAATGTCAGCGGGGATTCCCTCGCCCTGGTCGCTGATGGTCACCCGCACGTATTCTCTGGCGGGATCAAGAGGTGTGTCGACTATTTTATTGCCGGCAGCAACGGCACAGGAGAGGGTAACAACCCCACCTTTCGGCATTGACTGTACGGCATTCAGAACCAGGTTCTGAATCACCTGGCTGATCTGGTTGGTATCGACATCCACCAGAGGTAGATCATCGGCGAAATCGTAGCGGCAGGAAACTTCTGCCCCATGGAGAATGAACTCTGCTGAATCCTTGATAATCTCCGGCAGAGAGGCTGTTTGTCTGATCGGTTGCCCCCCTTTGGCGAAAGTCAGGAGTTGCCTGGTCAGATCACGGGCACGCAGGGATGCTTTAGTCGCGTCTTCGAGGCGTTTACGAGTTTTTTCAGCGAGGTTGGAATCCAGTAGAGACAGATCGATATTGCCAAGAATCGCGGATAGCATGTTGTTGAAATCATGGGCTATGCCGCCGGCGAGCAGACCGAGGGACTCAATCTTGCGCGCCTTTTCGAGTTCACGTTCGAGGCGATACTGATCGGTGACATCCCGGAACACCAGTACCACACCGATGGTTTCGCCGTTGCCGGTAATGATTGGCGCACCACTGTCAGCGATGCTGCGCATCCGGCCATCACGGGATATCAGTGCTGTATGATTTGCCAGGCCGACAACCTCTCCGGAGCTAAGGACTTTTTCCACCGGACTCTCGCACAGCTCGCCGGTTTGCTCATTGATGATATGGAAGACTTCGGCAAGGGGGCGACCTGCAGCTTCATTGATTTTCCAGCCGGTAAGCTCTGTGGCAATCGGATTCATCAGCACCACCTGACCTGTGGTGTTGGTGGTGATAACCGCATCACCGATGCTGTCGAGGGTAACAGCGAGTTGTTCTTTTTCTGCCGCAAGAGCACGCTCGCTCTCTTTTTTGTCAGTGATATCGGTAGCTATTTCCAAACGTACGATGCGCCCGTCGATCCACTTGATGGCTCGATCCATGATGTAATACCAACGCTGGTTTCTGGTGTTATGAAATTCCCAGGTATGGATGCCGGTTGGTTGTCCTTGCGCGTCAATCAACAAATGATTCGTGCAAAAAGGGCATGGTCCTGATTGATCCGATTGAATTGCCTGCCAGCAAGTCTGGCCGGTGACATCACCAAAAATATTTCTGCCATGGCGGTTAATAAAAAGAATATCGTAGGTCTGCATGTCGGCGACATAGACCAGGGCGTCAAGGCTGTCCATGATCAGGCGAAAGCGCGCTTCACTGTCACTTAAGGTTTTGCGATTGACTTCGATCCTGGTTGCCATGTCGAAAAGGGTATCGCTCAGGGTTGAGATCTCCTTTGGAGCAAGCCCAATTCGGGGACGTTCCAGCAGGGCTCCTGAAGCCAGGTTGCGGCTGAACCCGGCGAGGGCTGTGATCGGTTTGACCAGGGTAACACGTCCGATGCGCCAGGCCAGGATCAGGGTTGCTATCATGGCCGCCAGCAACAGCACCAGATTACGGGTCAGAATGGCGTTGGCGGATTGAAGAATCTCCTGCTCGGAGATGCCGGCCCAGACATAGGCATAAGCGGGCGTGTCAGGGCTCAGACTGATCGGTTCAAAGGCAACGACACGTTGCGTACCATCTGACCCGATACTTTTGAATATTCTATTCTCTTGCGCAGCGCGGGATTTCTCCCATGACTCTTGTGCTATGGACTGGCCAATCGGGTTGGTAGCGGGGCGGCTGGGATGATAGAAGAGGCGAATTCCCTGATGATCGGTGACAGCAATAAAGGATTTATCCGACAGCTGCGGAACGTCCTGTAGTGCGGAAAAACGCGCCAGGTTGACGGCGGCGGTCAGTACTCCGCGGGCCTTGCCATCCGCTTTTCTGACCGGGTAGGCAAAGGGCAGGGCGGGTTCAGCTGCCCCGACCCGTGATATGATAAATTCGCCCACGGCAAAATCATCACAACCAACGGCCTGACGGAAATGTTTTCGGTCGCCGAGGTTTGTCCCCTCGAAGGGCAGAGCGGACGCCAGGACCTCGCCATCAAGATCGGTCAGGGTGAAATTCTGGAATTCGGGATTCTGTTTGATCAGGGATTGAAATATTTTTTCGCTGGCGTCAAGGTTAAAATCCCGGATTTCCGGTAATAACGCCAGGGTAGAAAGGATGCTGCGGCTGGTATTGACAAGATCAAGCTGGGCTTGTGCCATACTGCGGGTAAGGAGTTGAACGTTCCTTTCAGCGTCTTTGATAGCGATCTGCCGTTGTTCAACACCACTAAAGAGCAGAATGCTGAAGGCTGGAATCAGTGCAATAATCAACAGCAGCGCAAGACTTTTGCCAATAGATCCCTTAAGCCAACGAGTCATGCCGTGCCCCTCAAAATGAGTGCTGGTGCTGAGACTTTTCATTTAAACCGAACTTTCGCATACTAGCATCTGTTTAGCGCAACGCCAAATGGTTATTGTGTTTACTTAATGCTTGCTGTGTCACAAGCTATGTGATTATATTCATAAATATTAACTAATGCCCAGGTCGGGTCGTATGCCCCAGAATTCCCTCCTTATTGTTCAACAATATCCCCAGCCGCCGGAGCGGTTTGAGGATTTTCTGCGTCTGCTGTTCGAACGCCACCAGCTTGACATGTTTCAGAGTCGTCAGCGCCTGCTTGGCCGCAGCCTGGCCCAACTGGCTAAAGGGGAACGCAACAAGCTGGAACAGATTTCAGCAACTCTGGGTGAACAAGGTTATGTCCATTGGTTGATTGATCCTGTTCTTCCCGCTTTTCCTTCCCTGCGGATCTATGGACTTGCGGTGTCAGATAGCCGGGTCTTGTTTGCCTGCCGGAGTGAGGAGGTTGAGTTTGTTCAGGGTACCAGGGTTCTGGCGGTGCTGGCTGACGTCTCTGGTGGGTTGGCGGACAAGCTGATGGCCCGCATGCTGGCCAGCAACGCCTACCGCGGATCTGAGGCAATGCAAGCTGAAGACCAGCAGCAACTGTTCAGCATGATTTTCCAGGGACAACCCGTCCTTGATTTCTATTGCCTCGACGAAAACAAAAAGATAACCGCAGCGGTGCGGGTCTTCCCCGGGCGCTTCAATCCGCAAGGGCTGGGCGATGCTGCTACCTTGAGCAGTCGTAAAAATCTTGAGGTACTGCTTAATTTGATGGAGGAACATTCTGCTGCTTTTCAACTTCATACCGATCTCGGGCTGGCCTTGCTGCCCGGTTGTCACCTGCGCCGCGCTGATAAAAATGATCAGGATGCCCTGCGCCATAATCTGAATTGCATGACCCGCTATGGCTGGTTAATGGCCGATCTCTGGCGCCATGGATCGTTGCCGCGCCGGACTGGCAACAATCCAGGTCAGAGTGTCGAGCCAGGCGGCTTGGGAGCCCTGCTGGCGGCCCCACTGCTGGCGGCCGGAGAAGTAGTCCAGGAAACAGCTGTGGGGCAGCATCCCCTGATGGATGAAATAACCGCGGCCATTAGTGATGGTGGTGGTGATGGTGATGATGATGATGATGATGATGACAGGTCAGGATCGAACAATCGGAGTGCATCCAGGCGCCGGTCAGCGACCCCGCTGTTGCCTGCGCCTCCGCCAAGTACGCCGACAGCCTGGAGCGCCCAACGCATCAGAACACTGATCGCCTTTGCTGGTGGTTTTTTGTTATTTGCCCTGCTGTTGCTGACTGATCGCAGCGACCTGATTGACCAGATCGCATATCACAGCATGGCTTCAGGTGCGGCAACCTTTGTCCTGGCGGTTCTGTCTTTTGCTTATGGGTTTTATCATCTGCGCATCAAACGCAAGATTGAGAATACCCCGACCAGCCGGATCCGCTCCGTGGCGATGGGAATGGTAGAGGTCAAGGGCAGGGCCCTGCGTAAGTATGTCCTGGTAACCCCCATGTCCCATACCCCCTGTGTCTATTATCGCCTGACCCGCTATCGCAAGGATAAGAATGACCGCTGGCAGGCGATCAGTGTCACCTCCAGCGATAATGCTTCATTTTTTCTCGAAGATGACACCGGTCGCATTGAAATTGATCCTGCCGGCGCAAGGGTGCGCGCCGGAACCCGGCAGGAGGGATTTCCCGGTCAGGTCGGCCTGACTCGCTTTGATTCTGATCAGACGGAAAAATGGCAGGAAGAGATTGTTGTTGAAGGGACCCTGCTCTATGTGCTCGGTTTTGCATCCAGCAAGCAGGCAGAAGGTGAATCCCTGCGTGAAGAGGTACAGACGGCGTTGCGTGATCTTAAACATGATCCGCAGCGGCTAAAGCAGTTTGATCTTGACGGTGACGGAAAAATCTGTGTTGATGAATGGGACGCTGCGCGTGCCCGGACGGAAGGACAGGTCTACCATCAGCGCATGATCCGGCGCAGCCAGCAACGCCGACGTCAGGAAGATCATATCGTCATCGGGCATCAGCCGGGGCGACCGCTGATTATCGCTGAAACCCACTCCGAAACCCATTTGACGGGAACGTATCGCAACACGGCCATGGGTTTGTTGTTGTTAAGCACCATCTTGACGGGAGTATCCATCTATTTACTGCTGAATTATCTACAATAGTCTTTCCATTTATACCTGAAAAGGAGCTTCATTATGACCGGTTGGATCACATTGGGTGTGTTGTTGCTGCTGTTGGTCGCGGTGATTGTTTACACCATCATCATCTATAATGGCTTTATTGCCCTGAAAAATACCATCAGCCAGGACTGGAGCAATATCGACGTGCTGTTAAAGCAGCGCTACGATGAACTGCCCAAGTTGATCAAGGTCTGCGAAGGGTACATTCAGCACGAGCAGAGAACCCTCGAGGCTGTGGTTAAGGCACGCTCCATGGTCAGCTCGGCACGTACCGACGAACAGCAGTTGCAAGCCCAGAATATGCTGAGCGATACCCTGAAATCCCTGTTCATGGTGGTGGAGCGTTATCCCGATCTCAAAGCCGATGCCGGTTTTCGTCAGCTCAGCTACCGGATCACTGAAATCGAAGATCAGATCGCCGATCGACGTGAACTTTACAATGCCTCGGTGACCATCTATAACACCCGGCTTGGGCAATTTCCCGATCTGGTAGTTGCCAATATGTTCAAATTTCAACCGAGTACTCTGTGGATTATTGATCCCGAACATCGTCAGGATGTCGCCGTGAGCTTTGCTACCGGTTAAAGTTTCTGCCCGATCCGACCGACAAGCACAAGGACGACCGGCTTATGGACCGGATTGGTAGTTCATTATCTATTGGCAGGTTTTGGGACGTTTTTCATGGCATTAGATCACTACAGATTGCTGGGTATACCGTCTGACGCCGATCAGCAGCGGATAAGAAGTGCCTACCGCAGTCTGGCCAAGCGGTGTCATCCTGATACCAATCGCGGCTCACAAGCCGCAGCAGAACTCTTCCGTCAGGTCAGTAACGCCTATCGGATTCTCTCCGACCCGGCGCGTCGGGCGCGTTACGATGAAGAACTGGCCAAACGGCAGCAGAGAAATCCCACGTCAGCTTCTAATAAACCAACAGCACATCTTGATCCGGCACAAAAATTCAGCCGCTTTGTCAATTCCCTCCTTGAGGCTATCTTTGCCCCGGATCAAGCCCCGGTAGCGCCGACCCCGGTTCGGCCGGTAGTTACCAAACCAAATAAAACCCCATCGTTTAATTTTTTCTATCACCGCGCTCTGGAAAAAGAAAAGCCCCAATATCGCCGTGGCAGCGATGGGGTTTTTCGCAAAGTGCCGCGCAATAAACCACCTGCTTAGTTTTACTTCACGCCGAAACCGACCCCTCCATTTGCGCTCAAGCCCCCAATGCAGCTATGATTCCCTACTTAAACGACCAAACTTCGACAGGAGTTTCTTATGGAAGATGAATTGTCTCAATTAAAAATGTGTGAACTCAAGGCCAAAGGTCTGATGGAAGAGATGGATCGGCGCTCAAATAAACCGACTGTCGTCTGTGGTAAATGTGGTGCCAAAGCTAACCAGGCAGAGCATCTGCATAACCCGCGCCCCATGGCAAAAAAGTTTTCCGACAATATGTGGGGTTGATAGTGCAGGAATATCTTGATTTTTTTCGCGCCAACGATCATTTTGCCCGTCATTGCGGTTTCGAACTGCTCGAAGTGAAGCCCGGTTTTGCAACTGCGAACATGGTGATCCAGCCATTTCACTTTAATGGTGCCAAAACGGTTCATGGTGGCGCTCTATTTGCTCTGGCAGATTTTGTTTTTGCGGCGGCGGTGAACAGCCGTGGGCAGCTGGCCCTGGCAATCAATACCAGCATGGCCTTTATTAACGCCGCTTTTGGAGGGACCCTCATTGCTACGGCTCGGGAGGTTTCCTGCAATCGGCGACTCGGGGTGTACCAGGTTGATATTCATGATGAGCAGGGGAAATTGATCGCCCAGTTTCAGGGGACAGCCTATCGCAAGAGCGAATCGCTGCTGCCGGAGAGTGAGGAAGGGTAGAGGTTCAGCACCGGGTCGGGAATCCTATGTCAAGGGACGCTTTTCGTCATCCATGACCGCTTTTTGTCGCCGTCCATGGCGACAAAAACCCTTGCCACAGGATCCCCGACCCTACGCAAGGATAGAGCTGACCAGATACAATAATAATAGTATTTTTTGTCCGTCGTCATTTCATTTCAAGGAGTATTCCAATTTATGATCGAAGCAAGTGATTTTCGTCGTGGGGTGATTTTTCAGCATGATGCTGCTCCCTGCCTGGTGGTGGATGTCAGTTTTCAGTCGCCGACCGCACGCGGTGGCAATACCCTGGTCAAAACCAAATATCGCAATCTGTTGACCGGTCAGGTGTTGAGTAGTTCTTTTAAATCGGGAGATCGTTTTGACGAAGCTGACTTTTCCCGACGTAAGGGGCAGTTTTTGTACGCTGCTGATGACCATGGTGTGTTCATGGATAATGAAAGTTTTGAACAATATGAGCTGCGTGGGGATATCTATGAAGATATTCGTGGCTATCTGCTTGAAGGAGCCGAAGTCACCCTTGGCGTCTATAACGACCTGGTCGTCACTATCGACCTTCCGCAGGTGGTGGAATTGACCGTGACCGAAACCGCGCCGGCGATTCGTAACGCTACCGCCACCGCCCAAACCAAAGAGGCCGTGCTTGAAACCGGCATCAGTGTTCAGGTGCCGGGCTACCTTGAAAGCGGGGAAAAAATCAAGGTTGATACCAGGGAGCGCCGCTTCGTCTCCAGGGCTTGATACTCATGATAGATCTGGAACAGATCAGATTGAGGCTGACCCACCATCAGCCCCGAATGTTAACCCAGCAGGATTTCCGCCGGGCAGCGGTCGCCATGCTCCTGCGTGAGCAGGCAGGAGAAACGGAAGTTCTGTTTATCCGTCGCGCCGAGCATGAGCTGGACCCCTGGTCGGGCGATCTGGCTTTTCCGGGGGGCTGCGTTGATCCGACAGACGCCGGTCCACAGGCCGCTGCCGAACGGGAAACCCTCGAGGAAATCGGGCTGGAGCTTGCGCCATACCAGTACCTTGGTCGCAGTGATGATCTGGCCGGGGCTTATTTATCGATTCACATTGCCTGCTTTGTCTATCAGCTTGACAAGGAACCTGATTTTCACCTCAATGGTGAAGTGGTCGATCTGTTCTGGGTGCCGTTTCGCACGTTGCTTGATCCGGCGCGCAATCGCTTGCATCAGTTTCACTATCGTGGCGCCGGGCGCCGCCATCCGGTCATTGAATTGCCCGAGTGGAGCAATCGCCCCCTGTGGGGCATCACTTACCGGCTGCTGCAGAACTTCCTCGAACGCTTCGAACTTTCCTTTCGTCATCCCGAACACTTTTGAGTAAATATTTGATAATTTTGCAAAAAAGCATCAGCTTGGATGGCGTCGTCGACAGATCTGAACGCTGCTGGATGTACTCTGCTTGGCCAGCTTTTTCATCTCGGTGCAGGCGTCGATCATCTCCAGGACACTGTTAAAACGTCCCACAGCCAGATCAATACCCCCCAAACTTAAACTGGCCAAAGGAAAAAGCTGTTCAACGCCCTCACGACTAGCCGCCTCGATGTGGCCACGTTGGCGATCATCAGGGGAGTAAAATTCCGCGATTCCGAGATCAATGCGTCGTAAAATATCATCAGTCACCCGCGCTGCGACACTTGAGGGCAGGGTAAACATGAAATCATCGCCGCCGATATGACCAAGAAAAGCATTGCCGCATCCGGCAGCGTGCAGGGCAACGCGGATCACGTTTGCCGTAAAGATGATCATGTCATCGCCCCGGGCGAAGCCGTAGACATCGTTGTAGGGCTTGAAATGATCAAGGTCGGCATAGATAACGCAGTACTCTTCATTGCTGTTCAGCAGCCGCTCCAGTTCCTGATGAATGCTGTTATTGCCCGGCAGGCCGGTGTTGGGGTTGGCGTCCAGTGCAAGGGTATTGAGACGTTTAAGTTCAGCCAGTGCGGCGCTGAGTTTTAATTGATTTTTGACCCGCGCCTTGACCGAAAGGGTAGTATAGGGACGAGCAATGTAATCGGAGGCACCGCACTCAAAGGCCTTTTCTTCCTGCTGGGGCGAAGGGTGCGGTGCAATAAAGATGACGGGAAGGTGAATGCTTCTTTCATCCTGCTGCAGTTTCTCGCAGAGTTGGAATGGGTCCTCCCCCGGCAGGCTGGTATCCAGCAGCAGCAGATCGATGGATTGCTGCTGGAGCAGTGCTAACAGCTGATCGCTGGAGTTGGCGGTCACGACGTGATAACGATTCTTTAAGGTGCCGATCAGGCTGGCTACACCCATCAGGTCGGCATCGGCGATCAGGATACGGCAGCGGTCAGTGGCGGGCATGAGATACTCTCCCTTAATGGTGTTTTTTAGAAACGATTTTTATTCACAATCATCATTTATGTTCCCACCTGCAGCAGCTCGAACAGCTGATCTTCATTGCGTAACCAGACCGCCCCCTGCTGTTGTAATTGCTCGATTTTGCTCCAGGCGCGCCTGTTGGTAAAGTCGTTTTCGTGCCGGGGATCGATTAAATAAATGGTTTTATTCCGTGCTTGAGCATCCAGTGCCAGATCCAGACAGTTCAGATTTCCCTCCCCCCACCAGTTGGTTGCAATCACACAGATATCTGCCCTGTTTGTCTGAACACGAGTTTGTTCTAAAGCCTTATGCGAATAGGGGCGAAACGGAAGTTCTTCGATCGTGGGGATGCTTAAAGCTGTTGCTGTCAAGTGATCTGAGTCTCCCTGATTCAACGGCCCGACACTGAGATCGACCTGGGCCAGATGCAATCGGCGCAGCAGAATCCGACCGCTACCGCCACCACAGAAGAGGTGGATTTTCAGGTGATCCAGCTTGCGTGGTGCCGCATTGATCAGGGGGGTGATCTGCGGGGTGCCGGTATAGGGATTGGTTTCGACCCGCAGATCGACGCGGAACAGTCGTTGCAAATTGACCGCAGTCATCACCTGTTGCGGGGTGCCGAGGGCGACGATTTCGCCGTGGCTTGAGAGCATCAGAATCCGCTGGGAGATCGCTGCTGCCAGATCCAGATCATGGCTGACCTGAACAATGGTTTTGCCCTGTGTACGGTTAAGGCGTAGCAGCAGTTCTGACAGTTCAAGGCGGTGATCGATATCGAGGTGGCTGGTCGCTTCATCAAGAAACAGCACCGGGGTGTTCTGGGCCAGGGCGCGGGCGAGCAATACCCGCTGGAGTTCACCACCGCTGAGCTGAGTGACCTGACGCTCCGCCAGTTCCACCACATCGGTCAGGGCCAACGCCTCCTGAATTGCTTTGTCGTCATCGCCACCGGACAAAGCAAATAACCCCTGACGGTGAGGGTAGCGCCCCATGGCCACCATTTCGCGGACGGTAAAGGGGAAGTCAACATGGGTCGTCTGGGGAACCACGGCAACCTGACGGGCCAGATGGCGCGATGATAGTTGCGGCAGCGGGGTCTGATCCCAGCAAATTTCACCGGCTTGCGGGCGCAGATGGCCACGCAGCAGGCGCAACAGGGTCGATTTGCCACAGCCGTTAGGGCCGATGATGGAAAGGATTTCGCCACCCTCGATCTGCAGATCAAGGCCATTGAAAATTGGTGTGCGCTCAAAAGCAAAGGTGAGATTGCTGACCTGAATCACATGCCCCCCCGACTGCGCTGTAGCAGATAGAGGAAAAAGGGCGCGCCGAGCAAGGCCGTCACAACCCCAACCGGAATTTCTGCCGGCGCATAAACGCTGCGGGCGATGGCATCGGCTATCATCAGAAAGCTGCTGCCTAGCAGCGCGGCAAAGGGTAACAGTCGCCGGTGGCCCGGACCCCAGAGCAGGCGGCAGATGTGGGGAATCACCAGCCCGACAAAACCGATCATCCCCGCCAGCGCCACTGCCGCTGCCGTTAATCCACCGGCAATGGCAAAGAGAATAAAGCGCGTGCGCCCGACATGGATTCCCAGATTGGCAGCCGTCTCCTCTCCTTGCGTCATCAGATCAAGGTGGGGAGCATAAAACCATAGCAGCACAAGGCCGCTACCGATCCATACCCAACTCCACTGCAAAGCCCCCGGGGGAGCCAGCGACAGATTCCCTGCCATCCAGAAAATGGCCTGACGTGCTGCTTCCGTCGGAGCCTGCCACAAAAGAAATAACAACAGGGCACCGGCCAGGCTGCCAATCATCACGCCGGAGAGGATCAATGTATGGGGGGAACAGTTGTGGGCACGCGCCACCAGGTAGACCAGCAGCAAAGTGCCGAGGGCGCCGCAGAAAGCCGCCAGCGGCACCAGCAGGGTCGCGTTGAATCCCATTGTCAGGGCGGCAACCGCACCCAATGCGGCACCACCGGAAACGCCAAGCAGGTAAGGGTCGGCCAGGGGGTTGCGCAGGGTTGCCTGAAAGGTGGCTCCGGCCAGACTTAGGGCCGCTCCGACCAGACCGGCCAGCAGGGCCCGCGGCAGACGGATCTGCCAGAGGATCACCTGTTCGGTGGTATCCCCCGGGCCTGCGAGAAGCAGGGTAGTCAGTTCATTGAAGGAGAGGCCAAAGCTGCCGGAGCTCAGGCTGATGTAGAATGCCAGCGGCAATGACAACAACAGGGCAAGTTGGCCAAGGCGAAAAGAAAAAGGATGCTGGTTAGTTATCAATAGTCATATCCGGGTGCAGAGCCTTGGCCAACGCTTCGATACCGAGAATCATGCGCGGGCCGGGACGGTGGATCCAGTCGGCAACGGTTTCGATAATACGTTGTTCGCGCACCGCTTGCAATTGCGGCCACTGATCAAAGACTGTTGCCGGTGCTGGTTGTCCCGGATGGGAAGAAACGATAATCACCTCAGGATCGATGCGTAGCAGCGCTTCCATATTCCAGGTCGGATAATTATTGTTGCCTGCCGATACCGGATTGTCACCTCCGGCATAGCGCAGAATGTCGCCGACGATGGTGTTGGGACCGGCTACCATGAGTGGCTGCAACATGACGCAGACCAGAGCGCTGACCCGGGGTCGTTGTTCAAGCTGTTGTTCAATATGCTGCAGACGTCTGGAAAAATCACCGATCAGTTCCTCAGCGGTGACAGCGTGTCCGCTCACCTGACCAATGACGCGGATGGTCTCGAGGGTTTCCTGCACCGTATTCGGGTAGACAACAAAAACCCGGATATCGAGGGATTCCAGCCGCTTCACCTGATCCGGGCGGTTCATGTCGGCGGAGGCAAAAACCAGATCGGGGCGGTGGAGCAGAATCTGCTCCAGGCTCGGATCGGCATACTGGCCGACATTCGGCAGGGATGTTGCGGCTTCAGGGTAGGTACAGGCGTCAGTAACCGCAACCAGTTGTTCTTCCGCCCCCAGGGCAAAAAGAATCTCCGTCACACTCGGCACCAGCGAAATAATGCGCCGCGGTGGTTCGTCCAGAACAACCTCACGCCCGACCGCGTCGGTGAAGGTTGCTGCCGATAAGGGGGAGGCAAAGAAGATAAGTAGTAGCGTTATCGGCAGCAAATATTTCTTCATGTTAATATCTGACAGTCAGTCCAGCAAGGGCATTGAATCGTGGTGAAGGATAAACAGCCGGTACACCGTAGCTGACACCATACTCTGCGTATTTTTCGTCAAAAATGTTATTCAGGTTCAGATAAAGGGTAATGAATTCAGAATAATTGTATTGGAATCTGGTATTAAACACCATGAAATCATCTTGTTTTAAAGTGGTGTTCTCAAAGTCGCTGATGTAGTAGCGCTTGCCGATGTAGTTGGCATTGACATTAAAGTTAACTTGATCAGTAAGGCGAATTAGGGCATTGACGGTTGCCATATGCTCCGGCACGTTGGGGATCTCGTTTCCTTTGTACTGCCCACCGAGAATTTTTGTTTTAGTGTAGGTGTATGAACCACCCAGTTCAAATCGGGAAAAGTTTTTATTTATTGTGACTTCAAATCCTTGACGACGAGTCTTGTCATCAAGGTTCTCGTTAGCCCCAGATACTGGATTGTAAAAAATTTCATTTTTTGTTTCTAAATGAAAAAGGTTTGTTTGCAAACTAAAACCTTCACTGAAGTGTTCCTTGAATCCTATTTCAATATTATTTGTGCGTTGAGCTTTAAAATCAGTGATGACAGTATTCGCCATGTAATTGAAAAGCTCATCAAGGGCCGGATAGCGAAATCCTTGAGCATAGCTGAGATATAGATACGATGAACCGCGATAACGGAAATTCAGGCCAGTGCTAAAGATACTCTCATCAAATTTGGGTTTGTTTGCCGATGCCTTCCCAAAATCATAACGTGTTCGGTCATAACGATAGCCGACCGAAAAATCCAAATTATCATTTACGGCTAAATCGTTCTGGATGTATCCCCCATAGTTGTTTTTGCTGAAGCGGTATTTTGCATCATCAACAAAAACGCCAATAATTTCTAGCCTGTTATTTATGCTGGCTTTTGTATCGTAATAATCAGCACCTATAATGAGACTGTTGTTCATCGAGAAAATGTCATTTGTTAGTAGTAAGCGAGGAGTGACGGCAACTGTATTAAGGTCGGTCTTGCCGGTATAGTTGCCACCGACAAAAGAAGCGAAGGCATCATTTTGGCGGTGGCGATAGGAGGCATCCAGGCGCAACGTTCCATTTTTGTTGAAAAATAGTTCACTGCCTCCCTTAAGATAATAATCTTCTACCTCGGCATAATCATTCGGATTTGTAGTAGATGTTCGAGATGTTCCGTTTTTTAGATCGCTTAGCAGAATGGCCCCAGGTAGACCTGTTTTGTCTTGATGGTAGTCACTACTCAAGTCAAAAATAACCTTGTCACTAGGGTAGAATTTTAATTGCAACCCTGTGTCTTTAGCTTTGCTGTCCGAGTTGTCACGATACCCATCGGTGTCCTTGAAACTTGCAGAAAGAGCATAACTGAAGCTAGATAGCTCGCCCGTGCTGTAAATATTGCTTTGAAAGGTATCGTAGCTGCCGTAGGCGACTTCCCCGCCGACCACGGTTTTGCCGCCATCTTTGGTGATGATATTAATAACGCCGCCGGTTGCATTGTCACCATAAAGCACACTTCCTCTGCTACCCCTGACAATCTCAATCCGCTGTACTCTTTCAAGGGAAATCAGCGACCAATCGACTCCACTCAAATCGATTTGGTTGACCCTGCGTCCATCAATCAACAACAGGACATTTTGCCCACTGGTTTCACCAAAACTGCGTAAGTCAACGTTGTATTTACGCCCGTTACCGGTAGTGTCCGAAACGAAAACACCCGCCTCGTTGCGTAGTAGATCAGGAACGTTTCGGGCATTTGATTGAGCGATCTTTTCTTCATCGATGATAGTTACATGTGCAGGTGTTCTGGAAACTTCCCTGTCAATCCGGCTCGCCGTCACCACCACCGGCTCCATGATCAGGGTGTCCTGCGCTTGTGCTGTAACAGCGGTCAACAGCATACCCAGCAATACTAGGGTTCTTCCTAACATCTTTGTTTCCTCCTGTGTTCCCATGCGGAAAGCGTGAGAGGCGCAATAAAAAACCCGCCACCTGAAAAGACAGGGGCGGGTTTTCCGAATTTAAAGCCGCGCTTGCCCACGCTCCCGTACCCGGGGAGTTAAAAGTGGATGTTTCGGCGGCAGGTCTTCTGACTTGCGAGCGCTCGGTGACTGTTTGTTACCGAATCATCAGACAGCCTTCCCAGTAAAAACCAGTGGCATGATTGTCCAACGTTCAACTCGCTTACAGCGGCGGGTCCGTGGAGGATTTGCACCTCACTTCCCGTTGTCGTTATACCCAGCGTACAGCGACAAGCCTTGCGGCACCGGCGAAACGTTCAATTGTGGATCGGTTATAAGGACTGAAGCGGGAAGATGTCAAGAATTAATCCTGCGCTTGGTGTTTTCAAGGGTGGTTGAAACATGTAAGAATGATAAATTATTCTACCTACCAATTAATTGTATCGGAAGAAAAGGATCAGATGATGATTTATGAACATATCGGTTTGCAGGTGCCAAAAATTCTGCTACCAAAAAAAGGGGTCGACATGCAGCGCTGGGCGGTGATCGCCTGTGATCAGCATACCTCCGACCGTGACTACTGGCGCCATCTGGATGAGCAGATCGGCATGGCGCCCTCAACCTTAAGGATGATTTTGCCGGAAGTGTATCTGGAAGATGCTGATGTGGAAGAACGCATTCGGGCGATCAACCGCACGATGGAAACCTACCTGGAACAAGGGGTGCTGGAAGAGCAGCCGCCCGGATTGATTCTGGTCAATCGACGCACCTCTGCCGTGCCCTCACGCAAGGGTCTGATGGTGGCCCTGGATCTGGAGCGCTATGACTATCGCCCAGGGTCCCAGAGTCTGATCCGTGCTACCGAAGGAACCATTATCGAGCGGCTGCCGCCAAGGATCCGGGTGCGTGAAGATGCACCGATTGAACTGCCTCACATCATGGTGTTGATCGATGATCCGCAGTGTACGGTGATCGAGCCGCTGTTTGAGGAAAAGCTGGAGAAGCTGTATGATGTCGAGCTGCTGTGCAAAGGAGGGCATCTGAAGGGGTATCGCGTTGATCAACCGGAGTTGCTTGACCAGGTTGCTAACGCACTGGAAAAACTCGCCGACCCGCAATCCTATCGGACCCGTTATAATGTCGAAGGGGAAGTGATGCTCTACGCCATGGGGGACGGCAATCACTCCTTCGCTACCGCCAAGGCGATCTGGGAAAAACTCAAAGAAGAGGCTGGCGATCCGCAACAGGTAATGGATCATCCGGCGCGCTTTGCCCTGGTCGAACTGGTTAACGTGCATGATCCGGGGTTGGAATTCGAGGCGATTCACCGGGTGCTGTTCAACGTTGATAGCGAGGCACTTAAACAACAGATGGATGAATTTTTTGCCCGGCGCGACACACCGGTGACTATCAGTCAATGTGAGGATCTCAAAGCGGCCAAGGCCTGCATCGATGAGGCCCAGGCCGAGCATGCTTTTGTCATGGTGGTGGCAGGTAAGTTTTTCACCTGTGATATTGCCGACCCCGAGCTCACCCTCGAAGTGGCATCCTTGCAAGCCTTTCTCGACGACTTTCTTGCCCGCAACTCCCAAGTGCGTATCGACTATATCCACGGGGAGCACGAAGTGACCAGTCTGGGCAGCCAGGAGCACAGCGCCGGTTTCTTCCTTCCCTCCATTTCCAAGCATGACCTGTTCCGTACCATTGTGCTCGATGGTGCCCTGCCGCGCAAAACCTTCTCCATGGGCGAGGCAGATGAAAAACGTTTTTATCTGGAGTGCCGGCGGATCAAGGCAGATACGGCATGAAACCAGCAGTGGCAGCGGTTAAATATATTGTGTTCGATCTGGGTAAAGTCCTGATCGATTATCGTTACGATGATTTCTTTGCGCTGATGCGTTCTCGAGGTGTGCAAATCACCGAGGTGGAAGGCTTTCTTTTAGAGGCGCGTTTGCACGACTATGAGCACGGCTATTTAACTTGTGATGAGTTTCTTGTCGGGATGAACCGACTTCTTACCGATCCCCTCAGCCAGGCGCAGTTGACGGACGCCTGGAACGGTCTCTTTGCTCCGATACCTGAAATGCTTGAGCTGGCCCGCGAGTTGAAAGGTCGCTACCCGGTCTATCTGCTCTCCAATATCGGCAAGCTCCACTGGGATTTTCTGTCAGCGACTTATGATCTGGACGCTTATTGCCATGATCGTCTGGCCTCTTTTGAGGTTGGTGCCATGAAACCGGCGGCAGATATCTACCGCTCCGCACAGCAACGTTTTTCCCTGGAGCCTGAACACACCCTGTTTATTGATGACAAGCCGGAAAACATCAGCGGTGCCATCGCCTGTGGCTGGCAGGCTTTTGTTCATTGTGACCCGTCTGCCACCAGGAAGCGTCTGCATGAATTGATCGGCCTTGCCGGCTGAATTTTAAGCACGGTAAAGGTAACGGAAACCATCTAGTTTACGAGTCGAAAACGAGGAGTTTTTCGTTGTGACAAGGAAATCAAGGGCGTGAGCGGAGGCGTACACATGTACGTCGCACAAACAAGGCTGCAGATTGACGCAGCCACAACGTAAAAAGGACCGTTTTCGGACGTAAACCAGATGGATGCACTGTTCCAGTTGATCGATCGCCTTTTGCCCCGTCGCCTGCAGGTCAAGCTCAGTCTGCTTGTGACGATTCTGCTGATGATTCTGGTCAGTTTGATCGGAGCACTGTTTTCTGATTTTTCCGAACGTACCCTGCGCGAGCAACTTGGACGTAAAGCCCTGAATATCGCCCAGTCGGTGGCGATGAATCCGGTGGTTGTAGAGGGTATAAAAAACCGGGATGTGGCATCTGTTCAGCTTTTTGCCGAGAAGTTGCGTGAGGTGACCGGGGCGGAATATGTCGTCGTTGGTGATCGCGAGGGGATCCGTCTGTCACACCCGGAACCGGATCGGATCGGCAAGACTTTTGTTGGAGGAGATCTCGGTCCGGCCCTGAACGAAGGACAATCTTACGTTTCGGCAGCGGTCGGC